>JAEWDJ010000406.1 GCA_023390155.1 Actinomycetes bacterium
GGCCGGCGGAGCCGGCGGGTGGGGGCGCCGAGCGGGCGGGGGCGGATGACGGTCATCGTCCGCACCCCCCGCCGGCGTACGAGGAGACCGTCTCGCGGGAGGGTCCTCCGAGGAGGACAGAGCCGGCGGCGGCTGGGGGAAGGCCGTGGTCTCGAACGGCCTTGCCGCCGCCGGCCCCGTTCAGGGGCGCTGCCCGACGGGACGAGGGCGTGGCCGTGGCGGTCGGTCGGGTACCGGATCCGTTCATGGCTCATCCCCCTTCCATCAGTCGTCGAGTGGCGTTTGCTGCGTGTGAAGGGTGAGTCGGGTGGTCAAAAGTGACGGTTTCTCACCTCTTCACAAAAGTGAGAATACATCGTCTTTTGGGGTGGTGGTTACCCCTCTACGGGGGTAATGGCCGGCGCGGGCACCCCCCGGTCGGCGAGGAAGGCCGCATACGACTCCTCGTCGCCCAGATCGACCGGGCGGAGGCTCGGGTCGAGCGGCGCCTCGTCGACGGCGAACGGCCAGGCGGCGAGCCGGCCGTCATCCAGCGGGCGCTCGAGCACACGGTCGAACACGCTCACGTAGGCCTGCGCCTGCGCCCGCCAGTCCAGCTCCACCGAGACCCGCTCGCGCGCGGCACGGCCGAGAGCCGCCCGCCGCGCAGGATCGTCGAGCAGCGCCTCCACCGCGTCCGCGAACGCGGAGATGTCCCCCGAGGGCACGTAGACCGCCGTGTCACCGCCGGAGACGCGGGTCTCGACCAGGTCGAACGAGACGGAGGGGAGCGCGAACGCCATGTACTCCATGGTCTTGTTCATCGTCGAGACGTCGTTCAGCGGCGTCTTCTGGTCGGGGCCGAGCCCCAGGTCGGCTGCGCTCAGGTACTCCGCGATCTCGCGCGGGCCGACCCGGCCGGTGAAGGTCACGTGGTCGTCGAGGCCGAGGGCGGTGCACTGCGCGCGCAGGTCCTTGTAGCAGTCGCCGAAGCCCATCAGCACGGCGTTCACGTCGGTGCGGCCGCGCCGGTGGACCAGCTCCTCCATCACCTCCAGCGCCCGGTCGACGCCGTCCTGCGGGCCCATGATGCCGAGGTAGGCGAGCAGGAAGGTGCCGGGCTGCTTGAGCCCGGCGGGCGGCAGCACGGGTCGCATCACGCGGGTGTCCGGGCCGCTGCGGACGATGGTGATGTCCGTGGCCGGGAGGCCGCCGCGGGTCATCGCGACACCCCGATAGCTGCCGTTCGTCGAGATGACGTGGTCGGAGACGCGGTAGGTGCGCCGCTCGAGCCAGCGCAGCCCGTTGTACTGGATGCGCGCCGGCAGGGACGTCGGCTCGCCGAACCGCGAGAGGAACAGCTCGGGGTTCAGGTCGTGCTGGTCGAAGACGAACCGCACTCCGCGCCAGCGCCAGAGCAGCGCGAGCAGCCAGTAGGTGTCCGGCGGGTTGCACGCCTGGATGACGTCGAAGCCCTGCCGGCGCCGCACCTTCAGCGACAGCCCGGCGGTCCGCAGCCAGGAGTAGGCGAACTCCCACACGAAGCCGGCGATGCCCTGCGCCTCGCGCGCCGGGCGGTACTTGTAGATGGCGACGCCGTCGAGCTCCTGGTAGGCGGGATCCCCCGGTCCTTTCGGGCAGATGACGGACACCTGGTAGCCCTGGGCGGTCAGGGCCTTGCACTCCAGCCACACCCTCCGATCGAGCGGGACGGGCAGGTTCTGGACGATGATGAGCACACGTCTGCGTGCGCCGGGCAGCTTCTTCTTCACGACGGGAGACCTCCGTTCGGGCTTCGGGTGCGGCCCCCTCATGCACCCTGCATTGGGGGCGGGCAGACCCATCGACAAAAATGAGCATAGCTCGATAAGCTCCAGACATGTGCGGAATCGCTGGAATCCACCGGCTCGACGGCACCGCCGTCGACCCTGCTCTCCTGCACGCGATGGCGGACCGATTGGGCCATCGCGGGCCGGACGATCGGGGTGTCTGGACCCATGGCGCGGCCGGCTTCGCGCACACCAGGCTCTCGATCATCGACCTCGCCGGATCGCGTCAGCCGATGACCTCGGCCGACGGCCGGTTCACCCTCGCCTTCAACGGCGAGATCTTCAACTACCGCCGCCTGCGTGAGGACCTGCAGTACCCCTTCGTCACGGACGGCGACACCGAGGTCATCCTCGCCGGCATCGCCCAGCGCGGCATCGGCTTCATCGACCGGCTCGTCGGCCAGTTCGCCTTCGCGCTGCACGACGCGGCCACGGGGATCACGCACCTCGTGCGCGACCGGCTCGGCGTGCTCCCCCTCTATTACACGCACGGGGACGGCGCGGTCGTGTTCGCGTCGGAGGTCAAGGCGGTGCTGCCCGCGCTGCCCCGGACGCCGTCGGTCGACCTGCAGAGCCTCGATGCCTACCTCTACGGGCGCAGCGTCCCGGCCCCGGACACCCTGTACGAGGGCATCCACAAGCTCCGCCCGGGCCACCGCGCCGAGATCCACCCGGACGGCCGACTCGAGGTCGTGCGCTACTGGCAGCCGCCGGCGGAGGACAACACCCCGCGCTGGACCGAGCAGAGCGCCGTGGACGCGGTGGATGTCGCCGTCACCCAGGCGGTCGACTCCGCCCTGGTGGCCGACGTGCCGGTCGGCGCCTACCTCTCGGGCGGCGTCGACAGCAGCCTGATCGTCGCCAAGGTCGCCGCGCTGCGGCCGGGCCGCACTGTGCACACCTTCGCCGCCGGCTTCGGCGACAAGCGCAACGACGAGCTCGGCTGGGCCCGCATCGTCGCCGACGCGTTCGAGACCGAGCACCACGAGGTGCACGTCGACGCCGGCGACTTCGAGGACCTCTGGCCGCGCCTCACGTACTACCGCGACGCCCCGCTGTCGGAGCCCGCCGACATCGCCGTGTTCCGGCTGGCGGAGGCGGCGCGCACGACGGTCCGCGTCATCCTGTCGGGCGAGGGAGGCGACGAGCTGTTCGCGGGCTACCCCAAGTAC
>JAEWDJ010000407.1 GCA_023390155.1 Actinomycetes bacterium
GTTCGGCGACGGCGTCGAGCGGGTGCCGGCCGACACGGTCGTGCCCGCGGGCGCGAGCGTGATCCTGGCGACGAAGTCGTACGGGCTGGAGGCCGTGCTGCCCGACATCGCCGCGGCGCGGCCGGCCGAGGTGGTCTCGTTCCTCAACGGCGTCGAGCACATGGGCCCGCTGCGGCAGGCGCTGCCCGGCGTCCCGGTGGCGGGAGCCTCCGTCGCGGTCTCGGCGCTGCGGCTCTCGCCCACGGTCGTCGACCACCGCAGCCCGTTCGTGAACATCGAGGTGCCCGAGGCGGCCGCCGACTTCGCCGCCGTCGGTGCGCTCGGGGAGGCGGGCCCGCGCGTGCGCGCCCGCGGCACCGAGGCGGAGGTGCTCTGGGCGAAGTTCCGGATGCTCGCGAGCCTCGCCCTCCTGACCTCGTACTGGCGCCAGCCGGCCGGCAGCGCCCTGGCTGAGGACCCCGAGCTGACGGAGGCGGTCGTGGCCGAGATCGTCGCGTGCTCCACCGCCGAGGGCGTTCCGGTGTCGACGCTCGAGCTCGCGCGCGTGCTGGGCACGGTGCCCGCCGGGATGCGCACCTCTCTCCAGGAGGACCTCGCGGCCGGCGCCCCCGACGAACTGGACGCCATCGGCGGAGCCCTCCTGCGCATCGGCGAGCGGGACGGCGTCCCCACGCCCGCGATCGCCCGGATCGTGGCGGCGCTAGGCTCGTAGGGTGAAGATCGCACGGTTCAGCCACGACGGCGCCATCGACTACGGAATCGTCGACGAGGACGCCCTCGTCGTCCTTGCCGGGGACCCCATGTTCGCCGGCTTCGACACGACGGGGGAGCGCGTCCCGCTCGGCAAGGTGGGCGCGCTGCTCGCGCCCGTGATCCCGCGCTCCAAGGTGGTGGCGGTGGGCAAGAACTACCGCGAGCACGCGGCCGAGATGGGTGGGGAGGCTCCCGCCGAGCCGCTGCTCTTCCTCAAGCCGAACACCGCCGTCATCGGCCTCGGCGACCCGATCCTCCTCCCGCCGCAGTCCGAGCGCGTCGAGTTCGAGGGCGAGCTGGCCGTCGTGATCGGCAAGATCGCCCGCCACGTCCCGGCCGAGAAGGCGGACGAGCACATCTTCGGCTACACCGTCGCCAACGACGTCACCGCCCGCGACCTGCAGCAGAAGGACGGGCAGTGGACGCGCGCGAAGGGTTTCGACACGTTCTGCCCGCTCGGCCCGGTGATCGAGACCGAGCTGAACCCGGAGGCGTTCCTGCGCACGCGCGTCAACGGCGAGCTCAAGCAGGAGGCGCGCCTGTCGGAGATGGTGCACGACATCCCGTCGATCATCGCGTACGCGTCGAGCGTGTTCACGCTGCTGCCGGGCGACGTCATCCTCACCGGGACGCCGGCGGGCGTCGGCCCGATCGTGGCGGGCGACACGGTGGAGGTCGAGGTCGAGGGCGTCGGATCCCTCGTCAACCCCGTCCGCGCGCCGAAATAGGCCGCCCGGCTAGGATTGACCCGGTATGTCTGACAACGCTTCGCACCCCTTCTCCACGGCCACCGGCTCGGACGTCCGCGTCCGCTTCTGCCCGTCGCCGACCGGCACGCCGCACGTCGGCCTGATCCGCACCGCCCTGTTCAACTGGGCGTACGCGCGGCACACCGGCGGCAAGCTCATCTTCCGCATCGAGGACACCGACGCGGCCCGCGACAGCGAGGAGAGCTACCGGCAGATCATCGACGCGCTCACCTGGCTGAAGCTCGACTGGGACGAGGGCATCGATGTCGGCGGCCCGCACGGGCCCTACCGCCAGTCGCAGCGCGGGGACATCTACCAGGAGCTCATCGGGCGCCTGAAGGCGTCGGGCCACATCTACGAGAGCTTCGCCACCGGCGAGGAGATCGAGGCGCGCAACGTCTCGCTCGGCCGCGACCCGAAGCTCGGCTACGACAACTTCGAGCGCGACCTCACCGACGAGCAGAAGGCGGCCTACCGGGCCGAGGGCCGTCAGCCCGCCCTTCGCCTGCGCGTGCCGGACGACGACCTCAGCTTCGACGACCTCGTGCGCGGAGAGATCACCTTCCCCGCCGGATCGTTCAGCGACTTCGTGGTGGTCCGCCCCAACGGGCAGCCCCTCTACACGTTCGTGAACCCCGTCGACGACGCACTCATGGGCGTGACGCACGTGCTCCGCGGGGAGGACCTCCTCTCGTCCACGCCGCGCCAGATCGCGCTCTACCACGCGCTCATCGACGCGGGGGTGACGACGTTCGTGCCGCGCTTCGGCCACCTCCCTTACGTGATGGGCGAGGGCAACAAGAAGCTCTCCAAGCGCGATCCCGAGTCGAACCTGTTCCACCACCGCGACCGCGGCTTCATCCCGGAGGGGCTGGTCAACTACCTGGCCCTCCTCGGCTGGTCGCTGAGCCACGACCGCGACGTGTTCTCGACCGCCGAGATGGTCGCCGCGTTCGACGTCGCCGACGTCAACCCCAACCCGGCCCGGTTCGACCAGAAGAAGGCCGAGTCGATCAACGGCGACCACATCCGCCTGCTCGAGGTCGCGGACTTCGCCGAGCGGACCATCCCGTACCTGGCGGCCGCCGGCATCGTCACCGAGCCGCTCGACGCCGCCCAGCGCGCGGTGCTCGCGGAGGCCGCGCCGCTCGTCCAGGAGCGCGTGCAGCTGCTCGGCGAGGTGCCCGGCATGCTCGGATTCCTCTTCACCGATGCCGCGTCGCTCACCGTGGAGGACGACGCCCGCGCCTCCCTCCCGGCCAACGCCGGCGAGGTGCTCGCGGCCTCCCTCGGCGCGCTCGGCGACATCCCCGCGGCGGAGTGGACCCACGACGCCATCGAGGCCGCCCTGCGCGACGCGCTCGTCGAGACCATGGGCCTGAAGCCGCGCGTCGCGTTCGGTCCGCTGCGCGTGGCCGTCTCGGGCCGCCGCGTCTCGCCCCCG
Source organism: Actinomycetes bacterium (assembly GCA_023390155.1). Classification (GTDB taxonomy): domain Bacteria; phylum Actinomycetota; class Actinomycetes; order Actinomycetales; family Microbacteriaceae; genus Leifsonia. The sequence continues at coordinate 2,947 of JAEWDJ010000407.1, forward strand.
CTCTTCGAGTCGATGCAGATCCTCGGCAAGGCCGACACGATCGCCCGGCTCGACCGGCTCTCGGCGTCTCTGGCGTAGGGGGAGCGGTGGCGGAGCCCGACTCCTATGAGGTCGTCGTCATCGGCGGCGGACCCGCCGGCCTGTCCACGGCCCTGAACCTGGCTCGGGCGCGCCGGCGCGTGCTCGTCGTGGACGGCAACCGTCCGCGCCACGCGGCCACCCTCATCGCCCGCGGCTTCCTGACGCGCGACGGCATCCCGCCGCTCGAGCTGCGCCGCCTGGGACGCGAGGAGGTCTCGGCGTACGAGAACGCCGAGGTCGTCTTCGCCCAGGTCGGCTCGGTGGAGGTCGAGGGCACCGGCTTCCGCGTGCGCGCCCGGGGCGTGCGCGGGGGAGCGGACGTGGACGCCGCCGCAGAGGCGATCGTGCTCGCCACCGGCGTCACGGAGGCCATGCCGGCCATCCCGAGCATCCGCGCCTACTACGGCACCCACCTCCACAGCTGCGTCGAGTGCGACGGCTACGAGAAGGCGGGCGAGCCGCTCGCCCTCATCGGCGAGTCCGCCGACCTGGCGGAGCGCGCGCTCCTCCTCACCCAGTGGACGGACGACCTGATCGTCTTCACCAACGGCATCGCCCCCGTCTCCGCCGACGAGGAGCGTGCCCTCGCGAGCCTCGGCGTCCGCGTCGAGCGCCGCCCCATCGACGACATCGTCGGCGACAAAGGCGTCATGACCGGCGTCCGCCTCCAGGACGGCACCGTCGTCGACCGCGTCGGCGGCTTCATCCGCCCCGCCTGGTCGCCCGCCCTCGCCTTCGCCGACGCCCTCGGCCTCGACCGCGACACCGACGGCTACCTCGTCACCGACCGCCAGGGCCGCACCTCCCTCCCCGGCGTCTACGCCGCCGGCGAGACGACGGCCCCCGGCCCCCAGCAGCTCGTCGTCGCCGCAGGCTCCGGCGCCGTCGTCGCCGCGGCCGTCAACCGCGACCTCATCGGCATCCACGTGGACGAGCGCGCCGTTTTGTAGTTCATCGGGCACGTAGGCTAAGGTTGTTTCTTGTGCCCGGGCCTTGGCCCGAAGCCCGTGGGGTATGGTGTAATTGGCAACACGGCTGATTCTGGTTCAGTTGTTCTTGGTTCGAGTCCAGGTACCCCAGCAAGATGAGCTCCGGTTTTCCCGGGGCTTTTTTGCTGCGCGCGAGGCTCCGCCTCGGGCCCGGCTGCTCTGGATAGGCTGGGCGCTGTGTCCACCGAAACCGTGATATCGGCATTGCGAGCGTTCATCGCCGAGCGCGACTGGGAGCAGTTCCACTCGCCGGAGAATCTCGCGAAATCCATCGCCATCGAAGCGGGTGAGCTCTTGGAGGAGTTCCAGTGGTCGCCCGACTACGACGCCGAGCGGGTGCGGCTCGAACTCGCAGACGTGCTGACGTACTGCTACGAGCTCGCCGACCGGCTGGGGGTCGATCCGGAGGCGATCGTGCTGGAGAAGCTCGAGATCACGCGCGCGAAGTATCCGGCCGATGTCGCGCGAGGCCGGAGCGCCAAGTATGACCGCCTTTGAGATCGAAGAGATCCCGTTCGACCAGGCCAGCATCCGCGAGCATCCCGACGCGACAGGACGGCTGAGCAACTGGCCCGCCGTCTACGCCATCAACGATCAGCGCGACGTCTATGTGGGCCAGACGGGCAACGCGCTGCTGCGGATGCGTCAGCACAAGAGCAATGCGAAGAAGGCGCACTTGGAGGTGGCGCGCGTGCTTCTCGACGACACGTTCCATCGCTCGGCCTGCTACGACCTCGAATCGCTCCTCATCCAGTGGTTCTACTCGGACGGCCGATACACGGTCATCAACGCGAACGACGGCCATCGCAACGAGGAGTACCCGGGCCGGAAAAGCTTCCAGCCGCGATTCCGTGAGGTCTTCGAGGCGTTCCGGGAGCGTGGCCTCTTCACGCAGTCGCTCGCGGAGATCGAGAACAGCGACTACTTCAAGCTCTCGCCCTTCAAATCGCTCGTGCCCGATCAGGAGACGGCGGTCCTCGAGATCCTGAAGGCGCTGTTCGACGACATCGGCTCGGGCGGGTCGTCCACCACCGTGGTCTCGGGCAGCCCCGGGACGGGAAAGACGATCGTCGGGATCTCGCTCCTGAAGACGCTGTGCGACATCGCCGCGGCCAGCGGGGTGGAGGACGCCGAACAGGGCACGCCCATCTCGGACTACTTCGCGGCGGGCTACCCGGAAGTCCTCGCGGGTCTGCGCGTCGGATTCGTCATCCCCCAGCAGTCCCTCCGCACGTCGGTCGGCCGTGTCTTCGACCGCGATCCCCGGCTGTCATCGGCCATGGTGCTGTCGGCATATGACGTCGGGAAAGCCGACAAGCCTTATGACATCCTCGTCGTGGACGAAGCCCACCGCCTCAACCAGCGCGCCAATCAGTCGTCCGGTGTGCTCAACGCAGCCTTCTCCGCGATCAACCGTGATCTCTTCGGCGACGATGCCGATGACCACACCCAGCTCGACTGGATCCGGGCGCAGAGCCGGCACGCGGTGCTCCTGATGGACTCGGAGCAGACGGTGCGCCCCGCGGACCTTCCGGCCGAGGTCGTGGGTGAGGTCATCGGTGAGGCGAAGGCCGGCCACCGCTTCTTCCCTTTGACGACGCAGATGCGCGTGAAGGCCGGTTCGGACTACGTGGGGTTCGCCCGCGCCCTGCTGACCGGAGCCGCTCCGGAGCTGCCCGGGCTCGGTGAGTACGAATTCGGAATGTTCGACGACATCGCCGCGATGGAGAGCACCCTCCGTGAGCGGGAGAAGCAGTACGGCCTGTCTCGGCTCGTGGCCGGATACGCCTGGAAGTGGCGATCCGATCCGAAGATCCCGGGCATGAAGGCCGTCCGGTGGGCCGAGCGGCCGGTGGACATCGAGATCCAGGGGCGGAGTTGGCGCTGGAACTCGACCGATCGGGACTGGATCAACTCGTCGCACGCGCTCGACGAAGTGGGATCGATCCACACGGTGCAGGGCTACGACCTCAACTACGCGGGAGTGATCATCGGGCCCGACCTGTTTTTCGATCCTCAGCGCGGCGAGGTCCGCTTCGACAGGAGCCGTTACTTCGACAAGAAGGGGATGGAGAACAACAGACGGCTCGGCATCGCCTACTCCGACGACGACATCGCCCGCTACGTCAAGAACGCGTACGCGGTACTCCTCACGCGCGGCATCCGTGGAACGTTCGTGTACGTGTGCGACGACGCTTTGCGCGAGCACCTCCGGCGATCGATTCCCACCATCTCCTAGAGCGCCGACCCCTCACCCCGCCATCCGCCGCATCCCCACCGCGCCGACGCCCGTGTTCACCTGGAACGCCGCGATGCCGGGGATGTAGCGGTCGTCGCTGTGCTCGATGGGGCGGCCGCCGGCCTCGAAGCTCTGGCGGCGGAGGCGCAGGAGGGGGCTCGCGCGGCGGACGCCGAGGAGGTCGGCGTCCTCGGCGGTCGCGGCGACCGCGTCCAGGGTGTTGTCCGCGCGGGCGGTGACGATGCCGAAGCGGGTGGCGAGGGTCTGGACGACCGAGGGCTCGCTGGGGCGGAGGGAGTGGATGACGGGGATCATCCAGGTCGCGTAGACGGTGCGCTCGAGCATCACGCGGCGGTTGTCGAGGAGGCGGACGCGGACGACGCGGAGGACGTCGTCGTCGGGGCCGAGCTGGAGGCGTCGGCGATCCGCGACGGTGGCGGGGGTGGTGGTGCTCGAGATCACGAGGCCGCCGGCCACCATCCCGCGGCTGTTCGCCCACTGGGCGAAGGACCGCAGCTGCTCGAAGTCCTGGCTCTGCCGCACGGAGGTGACGGTCCAGGAGGCCCCGCGGTGGGAGCTGAGCTCTCCGCGGTCGCGGAGCAAGCCCAGGGCGCGCCGGACGGTGCTGCGCGAGACGCCGTAGGCGGCCGCGAGCTCGTGCTCGGACGGCAGGGGGCCGCCGGCGGGGAACTCGCCCTGGAGGATGCGCGCCGCCACATCGTCGGCGACGTCTCGGTAGATGGTGGGCATGATCTCTCGCTGGCGATTATCGGGCAGGACGGGACGGTGTGCGTCCACTTGTATGAGCGCGGACGGCGGTCTCCCCGCGATTCTGCCTCTCCGCGCGGGCAGGCCGAACGGAACCGGCCGGAAACGGTGCCACCTGTCCGTCGCCCGTTCGGCTGCCGTTAACCTTCCCGACCGGGACGGGACGGATCGCCGACCACAACGCCGGGTTGGGTGGAGAACCGTGCCGGGAGCGGATGCGCCGGGCACGACCTCGCGGCAACCGGCGGAAGGACTCGTGTGCGCAGCGTCAGAAGGAGCATCGGGGCGGCGGTGCTCGCCGGAATCGTCCTCGCGTCGGCGACGGTCGTCGCCGTGGCCGGGGGAGCGCCGGCCGTGGCCGCGACGGCGCCGACCGGGACGCTCACGCTCACGAACGCGAACCCGGCACCGGGCGACGCGCTGACCTTCGCCTACACCACGGACCAGCCCGACACGAAGAACTGGGTCGCCGTCTACAACGACCCCGCCACCGGGCCGACCGACCAGAAGAGCCACGGCTCCTCCACCCACTGGGCGTACACGAACGCGACCACCCCGTCGAGCTCGGGCACCGTGACCGTCTCGAGCGCCGGGCTGACCCCGGGCCACGATGTGGTCGCCTACCTGCTGCACGCCGACGGCTACACCTGGCTGGCGCAGCCCGTCACGTTCCACGTGGGCTACGCGACATCCGGGAGCCTCACGCTGACCACGACGACGCCGACGGTCGGGGCGGATCTCACCTTCTCCTTCGCCACGGGCAAGGACAACACGGCGGGCAAGGACTGGATCGCCGTCTACGACGACCCGAAGAAGTCGCCGGTCGACCAGAAGTATCCCGGAGCCGGCTCCACCGCCTGGTCGTACGTCAGCGGCACCTCCGGGACGGTCACCATCCCCGCCGGCGCCCTCACCGCCGGGCACGACGTCATCGCCTACCTGCTGTACGACGACGGCTACACCTGGCTCGCGCAGCCCGTGGTGTTCCGCCTCGCCGCGGCGACGAGCGGCCCCTCCGCGGACGGGACGCTCAGGCTCCTCACCGCCGACCCCACCGCCGGCCGGCCGCTGCAGTTCTCCTTCACGACGGACACGCCGAACGCGCTCAACTGGATCGGCGTCTACGACGACCCGAGCACGGCGCCGAGCGGCGGGAAATCGCACGGCGGCTCCACCACCTGGGCCTACGTTCCGAACGCGACGTCGGGCACGGTCACCATCCCGGCGGGCGCGCTCACCGGAGGTCACACGGTCGCCGCGGTCCTCCTCTACGACGACGGCTACGTGAACCTGGCGCCCGTCCTCACGTTCGCCCTGAAGGCCGAGCCTCCGCTCGCCGGCGCGGTCGAGCCGACCACGGACCACTTCATCGCCGACGACATCGTGCGGCCGGCGCAGCGCCCCGCCACGCCCGTGGCGTTCCCGCTCGCGGGTCTCTGG
>JAEWDJ010000456.1 GCA_023390155.1 Actinomycetes bacterium
GCGCGCGCCTGGCCGGCAGACGGCTCCGCGGGCGCCGGTCGCGAGAGCCGGGCGACCGCCTCGCGCCACGCGGAAGACGGGCCGGCGTCGGTGCGGGCTGTATCGCGTCGGCCGGCATCGCGCTGGCCGGCATCGGGGCGACCGGGATCGGCGGGGCCGGGATCGGAGGAGGTCACCCGGTCACGCTCTCACGGGCCGGCGACACGCGCACGGCGACGGTCACACCGCCGGCGCGTACGTCTCGATCGAGATGATCCCCGACGCCGGGTTGGTCGACGAGAGGTGGACCACCGAGTAGCCGCCCGTGTCGAGGTCCGCCGCGTCGTTGAGGTACGCGCCCGGCATCGTCCCGGTCGCGAGCGCGATCTCGCGCATGATCTCGGGGAGCACCGGGCCGTGGCTGCAGAGCACGGCGTTCTTGCCCGCCCGCACGCGCTTGCCGATGACGCCGCGCACGTCGCCGCGGCCCTCCTCGTAGGCGTCCTGGCTGAGGTCGTGCGTGCGCTGCGGCTGGATGCCTGTCGCGGCGGCGAGCGGCGCCACGGTCGCGACGCAGCGGACCGCGTCGCTCGTCACGATGCGCTTGGGACGCCACGCGAGCAGCGTCGGCACGTCGCCGGCCGCCTGCTTGACGCCGCGATCGGTGAGCGGGCGGGACGCGTCGGGGCCGTCCCACTCCCCGCGCGGCTGGGCCTTGCCGTGCCGCAGGGCGATGAGCGAGAAGGTGGAGGTGATGCCCTGGCGCACGAACCCGTCGAACGCGTCCAGGATCTCGACATCGCGCTCGTAGGTCAGGTACCCGCGCGCCTTCTTGATCGTGACCCACTCGATCGCCGCGATCTCGGCGTTCGGGACGAAGGTCGACTGCTCGATCGCGCGGGCCGAGACCTCGGCCGCCCAGTAGTGCACGATCTTCTCGCGCCCGCTGCTGAGCGGGTACCGGGAGACGCCGAGGGGGAGCCCGAGCCCCACCTTCAGGCCCGTCTCCTCGTGGATCTCGCGCACGGCGGTCTGCGGCAGCGTCTCGCCGGGGTCGACCTTGCCCTTGGGGATGGTGACGTCGCCGTACTTCGTGCGGTGCACGACGAGCACGACGATCCGGTCGTCCACGACGCGCCAGCAGAGGGCGCCCGCGGCGTAGATGGCCTGGTTCACCGCCTGCTTCCCGTGCGCTGGCTGCGGGGGCGGTGGCTGATCTGCTGCATGAGCTTATTCTGCAGGTCGATCAGCGGCCGGCCCTCCTCGTCGAGGTGGTGGCGGGTCCAGACGCCGTCCTCCGCGAGCGCCCAGGAGGCCGTCTTCGGGTCGAACGCGAGATCGAAGAGGGCGTCGAGCTCGGCGATGTGATCGGAGGACGTGAGCCGCACCAGCGCCTCCACCCGGCGGTCGAGGTTGCGGTGCATCATGTCGGCGCTGCCGATGTAGACCTGCGGGTCGCCGTCGTTGACGAAGGAGAAGACCCGCGAGTGCTCGAGGTAGCGGCCGAGCACCGAGCGCACCCGGATGTTCTCGGAGAGCCCCTCGCGTCCCGGGACGAGCCCGCAGATGCCGCGCACCCAGAGGTCGATCGGCACGCCGGCCTGGCTCGCGCGGTAGAGCGCGTCGATGATGGCCTCGTCGACGATGGAGTTGAGCTTGATCCGGATGCCGGAGGGCTTGCCCGCCGCCGCGTTCGCGCGCTCGGTGTCGATGCGCTTCAGCAGCCCCTTGCGCAGGTGCAGCGGCGCCACCAGCAGGCGCTTGAACTTCTTCTCGATGGCGTAGCCCGAGAGCTCGTTGAACAGGCGGGTCAGGTCTTTCCCGACCTGGTCGTCGGCGGTGAGCAGGCCGAGGTCCTCGTAGATGCGCGAGGTCTTCGGGTTGTAGTTGCCCGTGCCGATGTGGCTGTAGTGCTTGAGGACGCCCTTCTCCTCGCGGATGACGAGCGCCAGTTTGCAGTGCGTCTTGAGGCCGACCAGGCCGTACACGACGTGCACCCCGGCCTTCTCGAGCTTGCGCGCCCAGGAGATGTTGTTCTGCTCGTCGAAGCGGGCCTTGATCTCCACGAGGGCGAGCACCTGCTTGCCGGCCTCTGCCGCGTCGATCAGGGCCTCGACGATGGGGCTGTCGCCCGAGGTGCGGTAGAGCGTCTGCTTGATGGCGAGCACGTGCGGGTCGGCGGCGGCCTGCTCCAGGAAGGACTGCACGCTGGTCGCGAACGACTCGTACGGGTGGTGCAGCAGGATGTCCTGGCGGGAGACGGCGGCGAAGACGTCCGGCTTGGCGTTGGGCTCGCTCGGCATGAGCTGGGCGGCCGTGGTCGGCACGTGGTTGGGGTAGTGGAGGTCGGGCCGGTCGATGCGCGACAGGTCGAACAGGCCGCCCAGGTCGAGCGGCGCGGGCAGGCGGTAGACCTCCTGCTCGGTCACGTCGAGCTCGCGCACGAGCAGGCCGAGGGTCACGTCGTCCATGTCGTCGGTGACCTCGAGCCGGATGGGCGGGCCGAACCGGCGGCGCAGCAGCTCGCGCTCGAGCGCCTGGATGAGGTTCTCGGTCTCGTCCTCGTCGATCTCGACGTCCTCGTTGCGGGTGACGCGGAAGACATGGTGGTCGAGGATCTCCATGCCGGGGAAGAGATCGCCCAGGTGGTTGGCGATGAGGTCCTCCAGGCGGATGAACCGCACCTCGCCGAGCCCCTCCCGCTGGTCGATGCGCACGAACCGGGGCAGCATCTGCGGGACCTTGAGGCGGGCGAACTGCTCCTTGCCCGTGCGCGAGTTGCGCACGCGTACGGAGAGGTTGAGCGACAGCCCCGAGATGTAGGGGAAGGGATGCGCCGGGTCGACGGCGAGCGGCATCAGCACGGGGAAGATCTGCTGCGAGAAGACCTCGCGCATCTGCACCTTGTCGGCATCGTCGAGCTGGTCCCAGGTGGCGACCGAGATGCCCGCCTCGGCGAGGGCCGGTTCGACCAGCTCGCGGTAGGCGCGCGCGTGACGCTCCTGCAGCTCGTGGGCCTTCAGCGAGATGTCGGCGAGCACGTCCTGCGGGGCACGGCCCACGTTGGTCGGGACCGCGAGGCCGGTGGCGATGCGGCGCTTGAGCCCCGCGACCCGCACCATGAAGAACTCGTCGAGGTTGCTCGCGAAGATGGCGAGGAAGTTGGCCCGCTCGAGGACCGGCAGCTGCGGGTCCTCCGCAAGTTCCAGCACCCGCTGGTTGAACGCGAGCCAACTCAGCTCCCGGTCGAGGTAGCGGTCGTCCGGCAGGTCGGGGTCGGGCTCGTAGATGAAGGGCGCGAAGTCGTCGTCGAAGTCGCTGCCCAGGCTTCCGGTCAGCCCGCTGTCGAGGAGGATGTCATCGGCGTCCATCCCCCCATCTTGGCACTCGCTCGTGCCGGCGAGGACGGGTCGCGGTTATCGGTGGATAAACGCGCTCTCCACAGCTCAGTTGTGAACGCTGGACGGAACCCGGTCGTTGTCGTCGTCGTACACGTTGAAGCGGTAGCCGACGTTGCGCACGGTGCCGATCAGCGACTCCAGGTCGCCGAGCTTCGCCCGCAGGCGCCGCACGTGCACGTCGACCGTGCGCGTGCCGCCGAAGTAGTCGTACCCCCACACCTCGCTGAGCAGCTGCTCGCGCGTGAACACCCGCGACGGGTGCGTGGCGAAGAACCGCAGCAGCTCGAACTCCTTGAAGGTGAGGTCGAGCTGGCGCCCGTGGGCCTTCGCCGAGTAGCTGGCCTCGTCGATCGTGATGCCGGAGGCCTGGATCTTGCTCTGCGAGTGCTCCTGCGTCTGCCGGCCGATCGCCAGGCGGATGCGGGCATCGATCTCGGCGGGCCCCGCGGTGTCGAGCACCACGTCGCTCGCCCCCCAGTCGGCGCTCACCGCGGTCAGGCCGCCCTCGGTGAGCACCAGGAGGAGCGGCACGGTCACACCGGTCGTCGTCAGGATCTTGCACAGCGACTTGGCGCTGGCGAGGTCGCGGCGGGCGTCGACGAAGATCAGATCGCAGCTCGGCGCGTTGACGAGAGCCGCCGGCTCGGCCGGGATCTGGCGGGTGCGATGGCTGAGGAGTGCGAGCGAGGGCAGCACCTCCGCGTCCGGCGCAGAGGTGAGGATCAACAGCTGCGCCACCCAGTTCCTCCACCCTCTCGGTGCGGTAATGCTACCCGAAATGCATGCCCCGCCCTTCCGCGGGCGTAGCGGTACGCCTCCGGACGCCTCGGCGGGGGCACAATGGGAGGATGAGCGACATCGCGAACGGCGCGCCCGGCCCGGAGCTGCCCGGCCCCGGCCCGCACCCCCAGGGTCCCGCCGCCGCGGCGGAACCGCCCGTGCCGCTCCCGCGCCCGGTGCTCTACGGGAGCATCGGCTCGGTCTGGGCGATCTCCGTCGTGCTGGCGGTGCTGATCGGCTCCCTCTCTCCCCACGCGGGCTACGCCTCCTGGCTCTCGCTCGCCCTCGGCGTCAGCGTCCTCCTCGCCTTCGCCGCGCAGCTCGCGACGCAGCGCAAGGAGGGCTTCGTGAACCGCCTGGCGGCCACGCTGACGGGCAGCTTCGTCATCCTCGGCGTCACCGGCGCGATCCTGGCCATCGTCTCGGCCGCGAGCTGACATAGACTCTGTACATGCTCGTCGCTCTCGAACTCTTCTTCGTCGGCCTGCTGGGCCTGGCCACCCTCGCCATCCTGGGCGTCTCGGGACTGGTCGTCTACAACCTCTTCCGCGGCCAGCGCTAGGCGGGGGAGCGGTCACGCCATGATCGAGATCCCGACCGACCTGCCCTCGGAGCTCGTCCCGCTCTCCTGGCTCATCGGCGTCTGGGAGGGCACGGGCGTGCTCGACTACGCCATCGGCGAGGAGCACACGCAGCTCGAGTTCGGCCAGCGCGTCAGCTTCAGCCACGACAACCTCCCGTACCTCAACTACTCCTCGACCTCGTGGGTGCTCGACGAGCAGAGCACGCCCCTCGCCGCCGAGACCGGGTACTGGCGCCTCAGCCGCAAGCTGATCGAGGGCGACCAGGGTCCGGCGATGCTGCCGGGGACCGGTCCGCGTCCGTTCGGCACCGCGCAGGCGGTGGAGGCCCTCCGCAACGCGAACGGCGCCTTCGACATCGACGTCTCGGTCATCCACCCGGACGGCGTGAGCGAGCTCTACCTCGGCCAGGTCAACGGCCCGCGCATCGACCTCGCGACCGACGCCGTCGTGCGCACCGCGGGGGCGAAGGAGTACACCGCCGCCACGCGCCTCTACGGACTCGTGGAGAACCACCTGCTCTGGGCCTGGGACATCGCCGCCCTCGGCCAGGAGCTGCGGACCCACGCGTCCGCCCGCCTCGCCAAGGCGGAGTGATGACCGCGTCGCCGTTCCTGCGGCTCCCCGGAGCCGTCGACGCCGCCGTCGTGAGCGGCGCCGCGGCGGAGGCGGGAGTGCCCGCACACTACGGCAACCCGCTCGCCGAGCAGCGCGCGCTCGCCGAGGGCGGCGCCATCGTCGACCTCTCCGACCGCGCGGTGCTCACGATCACCGGGCCGGACCGCCTCAGCTGGCTGAACTCGCTCACGAGCCAGGCGCTCGGCCGCTTGCAGCCGGGCGAGTCGTCCGAGACGCTCCTCCTCGACGTGACCGGCCGGGTCGAGCACGCCGTGCGCCTCATCGAGGACGGCGAGACGCTGTGGCTCCTGGTCGACCGCCCCGAGGCGGAGGGCCTGCTCTCGTGGCTCGACCGGATGCGGTTCATGCTCCGCGTGGAGCTGGCCGACCGCACCGACGACCTCGCGACCATCGGCACGCTCGGCGACCCGCCGCTGCCGATCGCGGCTCCCAACGGCGTCCCCCTCGTCTGGCACGACCCCTGGCGGTCGGTGACGGCCGGAGGCCACCAGTACGCGCAGGGCGACCACCCCGGGGCGGGCTGGACGTGGAGCGAGCGGCTCGTCCCGCGCGACGCCCTCGACTCGATCGTCGCGCGCGTCGAGTCCGGCGAGCTCGCCGTCGCCGGCGCGACCGCGGCCGACGCCCTCCGCATCGCCGCCTGGCGGCCGCGCTTCGCGACCGAGGTCGACGAGCGCACCATCCCGCACGAGCTCGACTGGCTGCGCA
>JAEWDJ010000457.1 GCA_023390155.1 Actinomycetes bacterium
CGGCGGCGCAGCAGCCGCAGCCGCGGTACGGCGAGTACGCGCCGGGGTACGGGCAGCCACACGAGCAGCCGGCGTGGCAGCGGCACCCGGGATACGGGCAGCAGCACCCGGGATACGGACAGCAGCCCGGCTACGGGCAGCAGCCCGGCTACGGGCAGCAGCCTGGATACGGGCAGCAGCCTGGATACGGGCAGCAGCCTCCCGCGTGGCAGCAGCCTCCCGCGTGGCAGCAGCAGTACGACCAGGCCGGCCCGCAGCCGGGCTGGGCGCCGCCGCCGAAGCCCGGCCTCGTCCCGCTGCGCCCGCTGACCTTCGGGACCCTCCTCGGCGCCCCGTTCCAGGCGCTGCGACGCAACCCGAAGATCACCGTCGGCGCGGCGCTCCTTCTGCAGGGCATCCCGACGATCGTGGTCACCGTGGTCCTCGCGAGCGCCGTCTACTTCCTGCTCGAGCGCGCGATCAACGCCGACGCCTCCGATCAGGACACGCTGCTCGCCGGGGCGGTCGGCGGGACGATCGTGCTCGGTCTCCTCTCGCTCGTCGTGTCCGCGATCTCGGGCGCACTGCTCCAGGGGGTGGTCGTCGGCGAGGTCGCCAGGGAGACGCTCGGCGAGAAGCTGACCTTCCGCTCGCTCTGGCAGCTGGTGCGCGGTCGCATCGGCGCGCTCATCGGCTGGACGTTCCTGGTCGCCTTCGCCTGGTTCGTCGCGATCGCGCTGGTGGTGGCGGTGGTCGTCGTGCTCGCAGCCGTCGGCGGCACGGCCGGGGTGGTCGGCGCCGTCGTGGTCGGTATCTTCGGCGGGCTCGGGATCGTGGCGCTGGCGATCTGGATCAACACCAAGATCGCTCTGGTGCCGAGCGCGATCGTGCTGGAGCGCCTGCGCATCGGCGACGCGCTGGGGCGCTCGTGGCGGCTCACGACCGGGTACTTCTGGAAGACGTTCGGGCTCATCGCCCTGATCGGCGTGATCATCTACATGGTCGCGCAGATCGTCTCCATCCCGTTCGGACTGGTCGGCGGCATGCTCGGCGGGATCTTCGCGCCGACCTCGCTCAGCTCGAGCGACCCGTCGTCGTTCACGCAGGTCCTCGCCGGCCAGCTCGGGGTCAACGTGCTCTCGAGCATCGTCGGCGCGGTCGTCGGTGCGATCGGCGCCGTCGTGCAGACGGCGGCCGTCTCGCTCCTCTACATCGACCTGCGGATGCGTAAGGAGGGCCTCGACCTCCAGCTGGTGCGGTTCGTGGAGGCGCGGCAGACCGGGCAGGAGCTGCCCGACCCGTATCGCGTCCCCGCTCCGACGGCGCCGACGGCACCTCCCGCGGCGACCCCGCCCTGGCCGGGCAGCTGAGGGTCGTGCGTCTCGACATCCCCGTCGACCCGAGCGGCCCGCAGGCGCAGGAGTGGATCCGGGAGGAGCTCGCCAAGCCGGAGTACCAGGCTGCGAAGCCCACGTGGTTCGACCTCGCCTCCAAGGCGGTGCAGGACTGGATCGACTCCCTCCTCCAGGGTCCGACCGGGGACGCGGGCCCGGTGCTGCTGCTGGTCGTGGTCCTGCTGATCGCAGGCCTGATCGTGGCGGCGTTCCTGATCTTCGGCCGCCCGCGCGTGAACCGCCGGTCGGCACTGGACCGCCGAGCCGTCTTCGGAGCGGACGACGCTCGCTCGTCGCGCGAGCTCCGGGCCTCCGCGCAGGAGGCCGCGGCGCGCGCCGACTGGGTGCTGGCGATCGAGGAGCAGTTCCGTGCCATCGCCGTCGGGCTCGACGAGCGGACGCTCGTGTCGGTCACCCCGGGCACGACGGCCACCCACTTCGCGGCGAGCGCGTCGGTCGTCCTCCCGGCGGAACGGGAGCAGCTCGCCGAGGCTGCGCGCTCGTTCGACGCGGTGCGCTACCTCGACCGGGCGGGGTCGCCGTCGGCGTACCAGCAGCTGGTCGCGCTCGACCAGCGACTGCAGCAGGCGCGCCCTGCGCTTCCGGAGCCGGTCGCATGACGGCGACCCGCTCACCCGAGCGCGCCGACGTCGAGGCCGTCGCGGTCTCGCGCTCGGTGCGGCAGTCCGCCCGCCGTGCCGTCCCGTGGATCGTGCTGGCCCTGATCGCCGTCATCGTCGCGGTCTCGGGAATCCTGCTGACGGGTGGGCGCAACCATTCCGGCGCGGTGCTGGATCCGTCGAGCGCCGCCCCCACGGGCGGAAAGGCCCTCGCCGAGGTGCTGCGCGGGCACGGGGTCGATGTCCGCGGCGCGTCCTCGTTGGAGGAGGTCCGCGCCGGAGCCGACAGCGGGGCGGACACCACCGTGCTGGTCTTCGACGGAGCGGGCAACCTGCCGGCGTCCGCCTACGGCGAGCTGTCTACCGTGGCGAAGACCATCGTGATCGTCGAGCCGACCTTCCAGACGATCCGCGAGGTCGCCCCGGGCGCCAGCGCGAGCGGCGAGCCGACCGGCGTCGTTGCCGCGGGCTGCGCAGTGCCTGCTGCGGAGAAGGCCGAACGGATCGACCCCCGAGCGACCGCGAACACCCGGGGCGCCACCGTGCCCGGCACGTTCCGCGTTCAGGACGACGGCGTCGCCTGCTTCGCCGACGGGTCGGGCGCGGCCTCCCTCGTCCGCACGATGTTCAAGGGCTCGACGCTGTACCTCGTCGGCTCGGCACCCCTCCTGATGAATGAGGGGGTGGAGCGCAACGGCAACGCCGCGCTGGCGCTCAACCTGCTCGGCCAGGACCGCACGCTCGTGTGGTACCTCCCGGGCCTCGCGGACCGGCCGGTGACCGGGCCGCCGGACCTCGCCGCGCTCACACCCGGCTGGGTGACGCCGGTCCTCCTCCTACTCGTGCTGGTGTTCGTCGCGGCCGCCGTCTGGCGGGGCCGCCGATTCGGGCCGCTCGTCGTGGAGAACCTCCCCGTCGTCGTGCGGGCCGGCGAAACGCGGGAGGGCCGCGCTCGGCTCTACCAGCGCTCGTCCGCCCGTCTCCGGGCCGCGGACGCCCTGCGGATCGGAACGATCGGCCGGCTCGCGGCACTGGCGGGCCTGCCGCGCACGGCGACGACGACGGAGGTCGCCGATGCCGTCGCCGCGCTGGTCGGCCACGACCGTCAACGGGTCCGCGGGCTGCTGGTCGACGACCTGCCCACGACGGACGCCGAACTGATCGCACTGTCCGACCATCTCGCGGAGCTCGAACGGGCCACCGCGACCGCCGTCTCCCCCGCCGCCGCGGGCCCGACCGGAAGAAGGGAACCATGACCGACGTCACGACCGGAGGCTACGGCCTCCCCGGATCGCCCGGATCGCCCGCCGCGGCGCCCGGGTCCGCCCCCGCCGCGGACGCCGCCGCCCTGCGACAGACGCTCGCGAGGGTGCGCACCGAGGTCGGCAAGGCCGTGGTCGGGCAGGACGGCGCCGTCACGGGGCTGATCATCGCCCTCCTCGCGCGCGGCCACGTGCTGCTCGAGGGGGTGCCGGGCGTGGCCAAGACCCTCCTGGTCCGCTCCCTGAGCCAGGCGCTGAGCCTCGACACCAAGCGGGTGCAGTTCACCCCGGACCTGATGCCCGGCGACGTCACCGGCTCCCTGGTCTACGACGCGCAGACCGGCGGCTTCGTGTTCCGCGAGGGCCCGGTGTTCACCGACATCCTCCTGGCTGACGAGATCAACCGCACCCCTCCGAAGACGCAGTCCGCGCTGCTCGAGGCGATGGAGGAGCGCCAGGTCAGCGTCGACGGGGTGAGCCGGCGGCTTCCCGACCCGTTCATCGTCGCGGCGACGCAGAACCCGATCGAGTACGAGGGCACCTACGCGCTGCCCGAGGCGCAGCTCGACCGGTTCCTCCTGAAGCTCACGCTGGAGGTGCCCGAGCGCGACACGGAGGTGGAGGTGCTCCGCCGCCACGCCGCCGGCTTCAACCCGCGGGATCTTGCCGGGGCGGGCGTGACGCCCGTGCTCACCGCCGCCGAGCTGGAGGCCGCGCGCGACTCGGCGGCCGCCGTCGGTGCCAACGCCGACGTGCTCGCCTACATCGTCGACCTCGCCCGCGCCACGCGGCGCAGCCCGTCCGTCCGCCTCGGCGTCAGCCCCCGCGGGACCACGGCGCTGCTCGCGGCGGCGAAGGCGTGGGCGTGGCTGTCGGGCTACGACTCGATCACGCCCGATCACGTCCAGGCGATGCTCGTCCCGGTCTGGCGCCACCGCGTGCAGCTGCGGCCCGAGGCGGAGCTGGAGGGTGTGGGCGCCGACGCGATCCTGCGCTCGATCGTTCAGCAGGTCCAGGTCCCGATCTAGGCCCCCCGATGACCATCTCCGGACGTTTCGTCGCCCTGCTCGCGCTCGGGGTCGTCCCCGTCGTGCTGCTCGGCGGGGAGGCTGCGCTCGCCTACGCCGCCCTCGGCGGCTGGGTGCTGCTGTGCGTCGCGCTCGGCATCGTCGACCTCGCGATCGCGGGGTCGCCGCGGCGCGTGGTGATCGAGCGCACGCTCCCGGCGCGCGTGCGCCTCGGCGCCGAGGCGACCGCCGAGCTCCTCGTCACGAACACCGGCACGCGGACGATC
>JAEWDJ010000045.1 GCA_023390155.1 Actinomycetes bacterium
GCTGCTCGTCGGTGTTCTCGGTCCCGAGGCAGAGCAGGTCGCAGCCGGCGGCGAGCGCCAGCACGGCGGCCTCCGGGATCCCGCGCTCGCCGCTCGCGCCGTGCATGTCCAGCGCGTCGGTGACCACCACGCCGCCGAAGCCGAGCTCACCGCGCAGCAGGCCCTCGACGATCGGAGCGCTGAAGGTCGCCGGGAGCGCGGCGTCCAGCTGGGGCAGCAAGATGTGGGAGGTCATGACCGTGCGCGTTCCCGCCTGTACGGCCGCCCGGAACGGGAGCAGCTCCCGCTCGCGCAGTTCGGCCGCCGACAGGTCGACGACCGGCAGCTCCAGGTGGGAGTCCTGCGCGGTGTCGCCATGCCCGGGGAAGTGCTTCGCGCAGGCCGCGACGCCGGCGGACTGCAGCCCGCGGATCCAGGCGGCGCCGTGCTCGGCGACCACGGCGGGTGCCGTGCCGAAGCTCCGCACCCCGATCACCGGGTTGTCCGGATTGGAGTTGATGTCGACGTCCGGGGCGAAGTCGAGGTCCACGCCCGCCCGGCGCAGCTCGCGGCCGACCCGGCCGGCGACCCGCTCGGTGCGGTCCGGGTCGGCCAGGCGGCCGAGGACCGCGTTACCCGGGTACGGGGAGCCGGTCGCGTAGTGCAGGCGCGTGACGTCGCCGCCCTCCTCGTCGATCGCGACGACCGCGTCCGGGTTGGCGGCGTGGATCGCGTCGGTGAGCGCGCGCAGCTGCGCGGCGGACGCGATGTTCTGGCCGAACAGGCACACCCCGCCGAGCCCGTCCCGCAGGCGGCGCTCCAGCCAGCCCGGCAGCGTCGTGCCGACGAACCCCGGGAGCAGGGTCCCGGCGACGGCGCGGGCGAGGCGTGGAGCGAGGAGGCGGGAGTCGGCGGCGGCCGTCCCGCTCACCCCTTCACCGCCCCGCTGACGAGGCCGCTGGTCATCCGGCCCTGCACGATGAGGAAGAAGATGATCACCGGCACGGCGACGAGCGTCGACGCGGCCATCACCTGGCCCCAGTCGGTCGCGCGCGAGGCCGACTGCTGGATGAACCCGCGCAGCCACAGCGGCAGGGTCTGACTGCTGTTCTCCTGCAGGATGACGAGCGCCACCGTGAACTCGTTCCACGCCTGGAGGAACGCGTACACGCCGGAGGCGACGAGACCCGGGGCGAGCAGCGGGAACGTGATGCGCAGGAACGCCTGGGTGCGGCTCAGCCCGTCCACCATCGCGGCCTCCTCGAGGTCGGCCGGGATGCCCGCGACGAAGCCGCGCAGCATCCAGATCGTGAAGGGCACGACGGCGGCGATGTAGATGATGCTCACGCCGATGACGGTGTTGAGGAGCCCGAGGCTGCCCATCAACTTGTACTGCGCGATGAACAGGCCCTCGGCCGGCAGCATCTGGATCAGCAGGACCGCGAGCACGAACGACGTGCGCCCGCGGAACTTGAACCGGCTGATCGCGAGCGCGGCGAGGAAGGCGAAGGCCAGGCACACGACCACCGTGATGAGCGCGATCGTGAGGCTCATCCCGAGCGCCGGGAAGAACGTGCCGCCGTCGATCACGGCCGCGAAGTTGTCGAACGACCCGCCGAAGGGCAGCCAGGTCGGGTTCGAGTTCTGCAGCACGACGTTCGGCAGGAGGGAGGAGTTGACCATCCAGTAGACGGGGAACACCCAGATGAGCGCGAGGACGATGGCGAGGACGCCGAGCAGGACGCGGCCGGGGCGCACCTTCTGGCGCAGCTTGCGCGGGGCGGCCGGGGCGGTGGCGGTGGCGGATGCGGTGGTGGACGCGGTGGTCACGACTCGTCCTCCTTGATCAGCGAGCGGACGTAGAACCAGCTGAGGGCGATGGTCAGGATGAGGACGAACACCGAGACGGCGCTCGCCATCGCGAAGTCGCTCGACCCGACGCCGAGCTGGTAGATGTAGGTGCCGAGCAGGTTGGTCTCGCTGGCGATGGAGCCCTTGTCCTGCAGCAGCTTGATCTGCGTGAAGACGCGCAGGTCCCAGATGATCTGCAGCAGCAGCACGATGCCGAGCACCGGGCGGATCATCGGGAGGATGATGTGGCGCAGCCGCTGGAAGCCCTTCGCGCCGTCCATCTGGGCCGCCTCCAGCACCTCCGTCGACACCTGGGTGAGCCCGGCGTAGACGGAGAAGGCGACGAACGGGACGCTCATCCACACCACGATCACCATCGCGACGAAGAAGAACGAGAGCGGGTTCTGCAGCCAGTTGTGCCCCTGGAAGTCGAGGCCCCACGAGGTCAGCACGTTGTTGATGAGGCCGCGGCGCCAGTCGAACAGCCAGTTCCAGACCGTCATGGCGGCGACCACGGGCATCGCCCAGGCCAGCAGCAGCGAGATCTGGAGGATGATGCGGACGACCTTGTTGACGCCGGTCATGAGCAGGGCGAGGCCGACGCCGATCACGACCGTCACGGCCGCCGTCACCAGGCAGAACGCGATCGAGCGGGCGACCACGATCCACATGTAGGGGTCGGAGAACAGGGTGACGTAGTTGTCGAACCACACGAACGGCGCGGGCTGACCGAACTGCTGCGCGAGGCCGAAGTGCTGCATGGCCGTGACGAACTGCCATGCGATCGGGTAGCCGAGCGCGAGGAGCAGGATGGCGATGGCCGGCACCAGCAGCAGGTAGGGGGCGAACTGGCGCTTGCGGGGGCGGGGGGCGCCCTGCTTGGGTGTGCGCGCCGGACGGGCCGGGCGGCCGGTCGCCGCGGGGGTCTCCTGGGTGGTGGTCACGTCGGTCCTCCTTCCGAGAATTCTGGGGGGCAGGCGCGAGGGCGCGGAAGGGGTGCCTTCCGCGCCCTCGCCCTGCGGGTGGTGCGATCGGGTGCGACTAGCCGTTCTTCTCGTTCAGCAGCGCGTCGATCTTGGTGTCGTACTCCTGCGCCAGGCCCTTCAGGTCGGACGAGTCGCGGATCTTGGAGAAGAACTCCTCCATCACGTTGCCGGCCTCGACCTTGGCCCAGCCCGGAGCGGCCGGGGTGAGCTTCGAGTTGGAGGCGGACTCGATGAGCGCCTTGGCGAACTGGTCGTCGCCGAGCGAGGAGGTGTACTCCGAGTTGGCCGGGCCGAGACCGTTCTTGCCGAGCATCTCCTGGTACTCCTTGGAGAAGATGATCTTCATGAGGGTCTTGGCGAGGCCCGGGTTCTTCGACTTGGCCGAGATGCCGATGTTCGAGCCGCCGGCGAAGACCGGGGCCGGCTTGCCGTCGTTGCCCGGCAGCACGTAGGTGCCGAACGTCTGGTCGTTCCAGGTGCGGACCGGCTTGCCATCCTTCTCGGACAGGTCGCCGATCGACCAGTGCGCCCAGCCCGGGGC
>JAEWDJ010000054.1 GCA_023390155.1 Actinomycetes bacterium
GCGACAAGACGATCGCGGACAACGAGGCCAGGTATTCGAATCTTGCCGATTGGATGGGCAACATTAGCGGCTGGGCCGGTCTGGTCTCGCTTGCATTCCCCATAGTCGGCTTCGTCGCCGTGGGTGCCGGCGCGCTGGCGGCTGCCTACGACTGTACGCATCTTGAATGGCGCTTCACTGAGTGCGCGGGCGACGTTTTTGGCCTAGCTCTACCCATAGTCGGTAAGGGAGCCATCGTGGTGCTCGGCGAACGAGTGCCACAAGATATCCTCGAGGACATCATCAAAGCGATCGGTGCGGCGACGGACGGCAGATCGGTAACGGACCCGCCCGACAGGCCGCTTGTCTTGCCGAATGGTGCCGTCCCTGTGCCGGTTCCTTGAGCTGATTGAGGGTGAGCGTTGCCGTCGAGGAGAGATGAGTTCGTTCCCGTGCTGCCTGGTATCGCTGCCAGCACGTGGTCGGGCTTAGGAATAACCGCGTTGCCGTTCTGGGCGATTGGTACGCTGATCGGTCTGGCTAATAGGTCGTCTGGGGACGTCGAAGTGACCGTCGTCGCTGCAGCACTTTGGGCTATTGGTGCGGCGTTTCTCGGCCTCTTCTTTTTGCTATCGCGGATGCGCTCAAGGAAAGAAGTTGCCGCGGGGTATACGACGGTGTTCAAGCGCCGCGGTGTCCCGAGAGTTGACCCAAGGACAGGCCTCGTCCTGTATAGCGCTGATGATCCAGACCCAGAGAGTGCCGAGTGGCGCGAGATCAGGGCGCATGCACGAGCTGTTCGTCAGTCAGGTGTGCGTGCGACTCGTGTGAGTCGGTAGCGCAGCTGAATAGTTCGAGAACTCCCGATCGACTCGCATGCTACGAACGTCGATCGTGGTCGACACATGCTCGTGTTGTGGTGAGGGCGCGGCATCTCATGACAGAAGTCCGCTGATCTGGGCGCCATCCTTGCCGAGGACGATGCAGGGAGCTTTGAACATGGTCGCATTGAGCCGAAGTAGGAGGTGAGGCGAATTGTGAGAATTTACGAGTCGTTAAGCCGGCCCGCTGTTGCGTGGATCGAATCGTCGATTGAAGGAGCGTCTACCGCGTTTGCGGGCCTGCTTCCTCCCGCCGGCTCAGTAGACCGCATGATCGTGGTGGAGTCCCCTGAGAGCGGCGCGGGAGCGCGAGGTGGAAGCAGAGAACAAGCAATCGCGGAGATCCGGCGTCTCTTCGAGTCTCCGCCATTCTCCTTCGGCTTCATTGCGGTAGAAGATGACCTTGGTTTCGGTGAGCCCGGCGCCTGGCCATTCGGTCAAGTCGGGAAGGTGACGGTCGTAGGTCCACCGGAAGACTCAGCGGTCCACCTTCTCGACCTCACCGTCACTCCGGGTCGCTGCTTCTCCCGTTCGCGGAGAACCCGTATGTCGCCAAGTGGAGTTCTGGCATCAGCCACATTCAAGCCTGGGTCGCAGTGCTGAACGGCACCATTACGAATGGAGGAGTGAATGTCACGCCGTTCACCCGGTGAAGTCGCCCGCTTCGGCCGCGATGAGTTCGCGGCGGGAGTCCTCGCGAGTTGTCGAGGCTATCTGGTCCACGGGGAGGATGACCTCGAGCTGATGAGCATTGAGATGGAGATCGAGGACGGGTGGGGGACACGCGATCCGGCGTTCTGGTCGGGGTGGTTGCGCGCGATCTGGGGACCGCGGGGTTTCGAACTCGGCCCCCCGGAACGGACTCCATCGAGCGTGACGTGGTCGTGGCGGGCCGCTCGCGTCGGGCCGAAGTCTTCGGCGGGAGGAGCACCGTCTTCTTCGCCGAGAATGCTCGCGAGCTAGCGAACCCGCCGATGCCCTCCGTGGCGGAGCTGGCTGCGTACAGGGGTTTTCAGTGGCTTGTCGGGCGGAGGCTCGGCGTGGTCTCGACTGTGAGCGGTTTCGTGAAGCTTCTGGAAGAGGGTCCGGAGGACGCGGATAAGGCGTTCGCCGTGGCGATGGCCAGCCAATCGTAGGCGGCTCGTTCACGCATCGTTCGTCGAGGGCCGTGAGTTGTGCTCGGTGTCGCGAATCGCTCAGGGGTGAGGCTGGCCATGGAGCAAGCCAAGTCCAATCCGCGCGCGGGAAAGGTGCTACCTCTCGACATGACCGATACGCGGTGGTCGATGAACGATGGATGGGTGAAGATGCAGCAGAACGTCAACGGTGTCGTCATCCACTACGTACGAAATGTCAGGACGGGGGCCGTTGATGACTTCAAATTCGCTAACTAGCCGCAGAGCGCTCGAAAGGGCATATCTCGAAAGCTCCCTGGGCTATTGCTCCCGTCTTGGAGAAACTCCGATGATCGCCGCGAACGCGATCGTGGCTGGCCTGGAGAGCCCTTCGCTCGCTGAGCTGGCTGCTCTCAGTCGCTCGGGTGACGCATCTGAGATAGCCCTTTGTCTGGATAGAGTCGGAGCTGAGTTCGGGTGGGATACCGGCTCACGAACGGTTCGCCTGACGCGACTGTTCAGCTTGTGGGCCTGCAGCGTGGGTTCGGAGATCGATGCTGCTGAGTTCATGAGACGGTCTCGGTTGCCTGAAGCAAACGACGTCGAATCCAGCGCGTTCGATTGGTTCGCGCCTCTGATCGCGCTCGATACCGAGTGGGCGGAGGCCAATCGACCCCGACCGGACATCGAACACGACGCATACGCGCTAGCAAACGAGTGGTGCCGAGCGGCACGGGCGTGCGATCTTCCATAGCGTTATGGAGATGCACGCCATCGACCCAGCAGCGGTGAGCCGTCCGTTTGAGGCCATGGACGGCTTCCCGCGCCCTGGCTCGAACAGCTTTCCGTACGCGCCGGCTGGCCGGAAGAAGCTCCTCGACGTTGGCTCCGACAGCAGTGAAGGGTTCCGCGTCCGAGGCTGAGCTGCGTGCCGAGCGTGACTTCATTCGCGAGATGAGCGAGCTCGCTGAGCGGACCCTCCACCCGGGTACGCGCCGGATCTAAGATCTCCTGATCGAGGGAGTGGGGCCGTTCACCGACCTCTTCTCTATCGAGAACCCGGCCAGCGCCTATCTGCTGCGGACTGCGTTGAGTGATCTGGTCGGTGCGCCGGGTGGCCCGCACTCAAGGCTTTCACTATTGGCTCAAAGCGATGGGGTCGAGTAGACGTGGCGCGTCGCCGCCGGGATGTCGAAAGTCGTGGAGGAAATCACCGAGACGTGGTCCGTAGTGAGATGAGTGCGACGAAACGACCCCGCGCGGCCGGGAGCGACATCGCCCCGATCGCCTCTGACGCAACCGACATGCGCCTCGAACCTGGAGCAGGGATCGGACGCCCAGCTCAACTACCATGCCGGCATAGCGACCTCCCCACACGAAACGGAGCCCCCATGCCCCACCTGGTCTCCTACCTCAGCTACCCCGACGCGCCCGCCGTCGTCGACTGGCTCGCCGCCCTCGGCTTCGCCGTCGTCCGCCGCGTGGACGACGCCGGCCGCATCGTCCACTGCGAGCTCCGGCGCGGGGAGGCGGTGGTGATGCTCGCCTCCGATGATGCCGACTACACGGTGCCGCCACTGAAGGGGGTCTCGACCGGCGCCGGGGTCTATCTGGTCGTCGCGGTGTCGGAGGTCGACGATCTTTTCCGCGCCGCGGTCGACGCAGGCGGGCAGTCCGTGTACCCGCCGGAGGACACCGCGTGGTCCGGCCGGCGGGCGCGGGTGCTCGATCCCGGCGGGCGGGAGTGGACGTTCGGGAGTTACCGGCCCGGCGAGGAGTAGCGGCGGTGCGGGTACCATCCGCGGCGTGCAGACCTTCCTCCCGTACCTGTCCTTCGCCGAGAGCGTGCGGTTGCTCGATCGTGCCCGGATGGGCAAGCAGCGGGTGGAGGCGTTGCAGGTCCTGCGGGCGATCACGGTGCCCGGGTACGGGTGGCGCAACCATCCCGTCGCGAAGATGTGGCGGGGGTATGTGCCGGCGCTGACGAAGTACGCGCTGGAGTCGGCGGACGCGTGGATCGAGCTGGGGCACGCGGACACGGTGCGGCCGCAGGTGCTGGAGTTCGCGCCGGAAGTGGTGGGGATGACGCAGGACGAGCTGGAGCTGCCGCCGTGGATCGGGGACGAGGCGTTCCATCGCAGCCACCGGTCGAACCTCATGCGCAAAGACCCGGCGTTCTACCGGCCGCTGTTCCCGGAGGTCCCGGACGACCTCCCGTACGTCTGGCCGGGGGCGACGAGAGAGGCGGACGGGTCGCCGCTCGCGCTCGCCGATGGCGGCGCCTGACCTCTTACTGTATCGAGCGGTACAAATTTGACAGCACCTCCGCGGCGCGCTATCTTTCTGTTGTGTATCGAACGGTACACAAAAGGAGAAGGGCAAGGCAATGGCTGAACTGCAGGACAAGACGGCGCTCGTGACGGGCGGGACCTCGGGCATCGGGCTGGCGGTCGTGCGCCGCTTCGCGGCCGAGGGCGCGCACGTCGTCGTCATCGGACGCGACCGCGCGAAGCTCGACGCGGTGAAGGCGGAGCTGGGGGACGCGGTGACGCCGGTGGTCGCCGACGTGTCGTCGCCCGACCAGCTGGACGCGCTGTTCGCGGTGATCGCCGAGCGCGGCACCGGGCTGGACGTCGTCTTCGCGAACGCGGGCGGCGGGGAGTTCGCGGCGCTGGAGGACGTGACCTGGCAGCACTTCGCCGACACGTTCGAGACGAACGTGGGCGGAACGGTGTTCACCGTGCAGAAGGCGCTGCCGCACCTCCGCCCGGGAGCCTCGGTGGTGCTGACGAGCTCCAACATCGATGTGAAGGGGAGCCCCTCCTTCAGCGTCTACGCGGCCTCGAAGGCGGCGATCCGCAGCTTCGCGCGCAGCTGGGCGGCGGAGCTCGTCGGCCGTGGGATCCGCGTGAACGCGGTGGCTCCGGGCCCGATCGCGACTCCGGGCCTCAGCGGGCTCGCCGGAGCGCCGGAGCAGGAGGAGGCGCTCCTCGGCGGTCTGGCGGCCGGCGTCCCGATGAAGCGGCTGGGCAGCCCGGAGGAGATCGCGGAGGCCGTGCTCTACCTCGCGTCGGACCGCAGCTCCTACGTCACCGGGTCGGAGCTCTACGTCGACGGCGGCGCCAGCCAGATCTGAGCGCCGGTCGGGTGAGGATCGGCCGGCGGGCGCCCACGCGCATTCTGTGCCGATCGGTAGTTAACTGGATGCCGGAGAGAGGAGGCGCCATGCCAGCGACCAGGGGCCGGCCCCGCGAGTTCGACGTGGACACCGCGCTCGACAAGGCGATCGAGGTGTTCTGGCGGCAAGGCTACGAGGGCACCAGCCTGACCGACCTCACCGACGCGATGGGCATCAACCGTCCGAGCCTCTACAGCGCCTTCGGCAACAAGGAGGACACCTTCAAGCGGGCGGTCGAGCGCTACGGCGTCATCGACATGGCCTATGTCGAGACGGCGCTTGCGGCTCCGACCGCCCTGGAGGTGGCGCGGCGCTACCTGCGCGAGAACGCGATCGCCGTCACCACGCCGGGCAAGCCCGCCGGCTGCCTGTCCATCCAGGGCGGCCTGTCCGCTTCACCGGAGGACGACCGGGTCGTGCGCTACCTCGCCGAGCGCCGTGCGGCGGGGGAGGCGCGCTTCGCGGAGCGGTTCGCGCGCGCCATCGCGGAGGGCGACCTCCCGCGTTCGGAGAGCGCGCCCGACCTCGCGAAGTACCTCAGCACGGTGTCGGCCGGGCTCGCGGTGCAGGCCGCGGCAGGTGCCACGCGCGACGAGCTGCTGCGGGTGGTGGAGCGGGCGCTGCGGAGCTTCCCCGGGGCGGAGTGACGTCCGACGCACATGCGGCCGCGGAGGTCGCGCGCTACTGCCCCAGCCGCCGTTCCGGCCGGCACTGCACCCGGCCGCTCGGGCATCCCGGACTCCACCGCAACGAGGGCGCCCTCTGGTCCGATGCCTCCGCCGACCCGCCGCGGTGCCCCGGGTCGGGAGAACCGGCAGAGCCCGCCGCGGAGCTGCCCGACGGGTTCCGGCACGGGCGCGCGGCGTGCCCGCACTGCCAGCGGTTCATCGCGCTCGACGGTGCGGGTCGGCTCGTCGAGCACGACACGACGGACCCGGCGGAGAGCGACACGGAGATCGCTTCCCGGCGGGAGTGGTTCAACACGCACGGGTGGTGACGGCTGGCGGTCGGCCGGCCCCAGCGGGCTGCCGGCAGCGTGCCGGCCAGGCCGTCAGTCCGGTCAGGCCGCCAGCCCGGTCAGGCCGTCAGCAGGCGCAGGGCGTCCTCCTCGGGCACCTTCTCGGCGCTCACGACCAGCCCGTGCCGGCCGTCGGCGGACGCGGCGAGCTCGCTCAGCCACTGACGGTTCAGCGGGAGGCTGCCGGAGCGGTCGAAGTGGAAGCGGAGGTTGCTGGCCGGGTGCAGCCAGATGCTGGTGCGGCCGCCGCCGTCGGCGACGGCGTCCCGCCAGGACATCGCGAAGCTCTGCCCGCTGCGAAGCTTGTGGACGATCACGACGTGCAGATGCGCGAGCGTGCGATCGTCGAATTCGATCTCGTGGTTCTCGTGGCTGAGATAGCCCATGATGGTGCCCTCCTGCGCTTGTCCGGAAGGGGGCAAAGGATCGGTTGCCAATCGAGGCTTCACGTCAACCGGAGGGTGTCTGCCCAGTCTGACCCCTTTCGGGGGCAGAAGCGAGCGGATGGACCGGATTGCCAGGGCGCGTGCAGGTGCGCGTACGCTCCGGAGCGATGAGCACCGTCTTCACCATCGGCCATTCCACACGCACCTTCGAGGAGCTGCTCGGCCTCCTGCGCGAGAACGACGTGACGCTGCTGGCCGACATCCGCTCGTTCCCGTCGTCCCGCCGCCTGCCCCAGTGGAACCGGGACGAGATCGAGGCCGCGCTGCCGCCCGACATCCGCTACCGCTGGCTGCCCCGGCTGGGCGGGCGCCGCCACACCCCGGCCGGGGTCGCGAGCCCGAACGGGTTCTGGCGCGTGGCGGCGTTCCGGGCGTACGCGGACTACATGGCGACCGAGCCGTTCGCCGAGGGCCTCGCCGAGCTGGAGGCTCTCGCCGAGGAGTCGCGGCCGGCGATCATGTGCAGCGAGGCCGTGCCGTGGCGGTGCCACCGCCGGCTGGTGACGGACACGCTGCTCGTCGACGGCGTGCACGTGTTCGACATCCTCTCGGAGTCCTCCGTGCGTCCCGCCGTGCTCACGCCGGCCGCCCGGGTCGTGGACGGCCACCTGGAATACCCGCCCGAGGGCTGACGCTGTGCAAGAGGGCCGCCCGTCCGGTTGGATGGTGTCAGGCCCCATCGAGAGGAATCGCATGACCGACAGCCCCCTGACCTCGTACGAACTGCTCGCCACCCAGCTCCTGCAGGACCCGGACCTCGATGTCTCCGTGACGG
>JAEWDJ010000059.1 GCA_023390155.1 Actinomycetes bacterium
GTGCTGGTGCTGTGGAAGGTGCTGGTGCGGTGGAAGGTGCTGGTGCGGTGGAAGGTGCTGGTGCTGTGGAAGGTGCTGGTGCTGTGGCGGACCCGCATGCCGCCGGCGAGGAGGCCGCCCGCGCCGAGGAGGCCGCGCTCGCGATCCTGCGCGGGATCCTCGACCGCACCGACGCGGTCGCGAACCCGTTCGGGTATCCGCGGCAGCGGGTGCAGCCGACCGGCGGGGCGGCGCGCGACGCCTTCTTCTTCCCGCACGAGAACGAGACGGGGTACTGGTGGCAGGGCGAGAACGCGGGCATCGCGTCGCTCGCCTATGCCGCGGCGCTCGCCTCCCGGCTGGGCGCCTGCGACGACGAGACGCGCGTCCGGCTCCGGCGTCTGCACGGCGACGTGGTCGCCTGGGTCGGCGGGCTCAACCCGTTCGACTCGTGCATGCTGCAGGGGCGGGGCCGGCGGGGTGTCGAGTACTCGGCGGTGTATCAGAACACGCCGGGCGGCATCGTCAACGGCATCACGTCCGGCTGGGCGGACGAGGACTCGATCGCCTTCCTGCCCGCCGAGGCGCCCGACGGCGAGGAGTGGCGCTGGGCTGAGCAGTGGATCCCGCACTCGGGCTGGTTCCTGCTCGCCGTCTGCGCCGGGTGAGCGTGAGCGGCGGCCGCTGAGCGGGTCGGGCGCCCGGCCGCGATCCGCAGCCCTGCGGCCTTGCGGGACTCGCGCTTCGCCCGCAGGCCGCCGTCCGCCCCAGCGGCGCTGAGAGAGCGGCCCCTGAGCCGGGCGACGGAGCACGTCATCGCCGCGGGGGATCAGCCCTCATCGAGGGCGCGCGACCAAGCGACCTCGCGGCCTAGCTGCCCCGTCTGCTGGAACAGTCGCACCTGATACGTGTCAGCCAGCGCGACAGCGAGTTCATCGCGGTCAGCGGACTCGAACCCGAGGCTCTGCCAGAACGGCCCCGAACGGCGGCTGAAGAGCCAGGCCTTCGTCGCACCTTCTTCGGCCGCACGCTCGAGGGCGAAGCTCGCAAGGGCGCTGCCTCGGCCACGAGAGCGTTGCGCCCGGCTCACTGCCACGCTCCGGATCAGCGCATGGTGACCGTCACCGCTGATCTCGTAACCCGTGCTTCCGACGATCACGCCGCTCTCGTCACGCTCGAGCCACAGCCGCACGCTCGGCGCATCCAAACCGCTCAGGGTGAGATCGACGTCGCTCAAGAACGCCGTCAGCGCCTCCACATCGGCTCCGTGGCACCGCTCGAGATCCACACCACAACTCAACCACACGAGTCCGTCCGACGTGACGAAAGACATATGGGCACCTCCTGCGCAGGCACCGCCCCGCACTACGCCGAAGCGGGCCACGCCGAAACGGGCCGCGTCTCCCTCCCGCGACCCGCCCCACCCCGCCTCACTCCGGCAGCGGTGCCGGGTCCTCCTCCGAGAAGTCCATCACCGGCGGCTTGCGGCGGAATCCGCCGGTGACGATCGCCAGGATCACGACGCCGGCGGCGACCCAGATCGCTCCGGCGATGAAGGTGGTGCCCGAGAGGCTGGTCCAAAGCCACACGGTGAGGGCGAAGCCGATGAGGGGGGCGACGAGGTGCGCGGCGAGGGCGCGGGGGCCGCGTTCCTTGCCGTCGATCACGTAGCGCTTGATGACGGCGAGGTTGACGAAGCTGAACGCGACGAGCGCGCCGAACGAGATGACGGAGGCGGCGACGTCCAGTGGCAGCAGCAGGGCTCCGACGAGGCCGACCGCGCCGACGACGAGCACGGCGAGCCACGGGGTCTTGAAGCGGGCGTGGATGGCGCCGAAGACGCGGCGGGGCAGCTGGCCGTCGCGGCCCATCGCGAACAGGATGCGCGACACGCTCGCCTGCGACGTCAGGGCGGAGGCGAAGCTCCCGGCGATGTACGCGGCCGTGAAGAACGTGAACAGCGCGCTGCCGCCGATCCGCGTCATGACGTCGAGGGGAGCGGAGTCCGTGTCGGTGAAGTGGGCGTAGTCGGGGAAGACGAGCCCGGCGACGTAGGCGGTGACGATGAACAGCAGGCCGCCGACGAGGGTGCAGAGGATGATGGCGCGGGGGATGCTCTTCCGCGCGTCCTTCGCCTCCTCCGACAGCGTCGAGACGGCGTCGAAGCCCAGGAACGCGAGGGCGAGGATCGCGGCGCCGGCGGCGATCCCGCCGATCGGGGTGTGGGCGGAGAAGAACGGGTCCAGGAGGTTCGGGATCGAGGAGGCGCCGGAGAGGTACGAGAGCCCGGTGACCACGAAGACGACGATGAACACGATCTGCACGCCGACGAGCGCCAGGTTCGCCGACGAGACCAGGGTGATCCCGATGACGTTGAGCGCCGTGACGAGCAGCACGGACGCGACGACGAAGACCCACGCGGGCACGGCCGGGAAGGCGGCGTTGAGGTAGATGCCGATGACGAGGTAGTTGAGGAGCGGCAGGGCCAGGTAGTCGAGCAGCAGCGTCCAGCCGGTCAGGAAGCCGAGATGGCGGCCGAACGTGCGCTGCGTGTAGGTGTACGCCGAGCCGGCGACGGGGTAGGCGCGCACCATGCTGGCGTAGCTGCCGGCGGTGAACAGCATCGCCACCGTGGTGACGAGGTAGGCGCCCGCCAGGTGCCCGCCGGTCGTCTCCGTGACGAGACCGTAGGTGGTGAAGACGGCCAGCGGGAGCATGTACGCGAGGCCGAACAGCAGGAGGGACGGGGTGCCGAGGCTGCGCTTGAGGCGCGGACCGGCCGGAGCGACGGTGCTCGCGGTTCCAGGTGTGGTGGTCACGGTGTGCCTTTCGGGTCGGAAAGCGTTTACCCGGGAATGTACAGCTTTGGTACTCGATTGGTAAACCATTTTTTCCGAAGGCGCGAAGGCGGGGCCGGCGGCGGTATCCGCATCGGCATCGGCGGCGGCGACGGCATCGGCGACGTCCGCGCTGGCGACGGCAATGCCCCTACGGCTCGATGACCGCCTTCACGAACCCCGACGCCCGGCCCGCCATCAGCTCGTAGGCCTCATCCACGCCGTCGAGGCCGAAGCGGTGAGTGATGAGCGCGGCGGAGGTGAAGCGGCGCGTGCCGACGTGGTCGAGTGCGTCCGCCATCGCGCGCATCACCCGCGGGTGGTCGGGGCAGAAGCCGTTGACGACGGTCGCGCCCTTGTACCAGAGCTCCATGTCGAACGGCGCGGTGCCCGCGTGGTGGTAGCCGACGACGCAGAGGGTGCCGAACGGGCGGACGAGCTCGGAGGCGGTAGCGAGGCCGGGGGTCACGCCGGTCGCCTCGAAGACGATGTCGGCCCGCGGGTCGGCGTCCGCCGCGTGGCGAGTGCCCGCGTCGCCGGCGCCCGCGGGGTCGGCG
>JAEWDJ010000070.1 GCA_023390155.1 Actinomycetes bacterium
CCAGGACCACGGTCGTCCCGCTGCCGGGGGAGGAGAAGAGGCGCGCGTTGCCGCCGACGTCGCGCAGGCGCGCGACGATCGACTCGGTGTAGCCGAGCCGGCCCTCCTGGATGCTGGCGACGTCGAACCCCTTGCCGGCATCCGTCACCATGGCGCGAACCGTCGTCTCGTCGTCGGTGATCGTGACGTGGGCCTCGTTCACCCCCGAGTGGCGGCGCACGTTCTCGAGGCACTCGCCGAGCGCGAGGAGGAAGGAGTCGAGCACGTCGCTCGGCAGCAGGACCTGCCCGGAGCCGTGCCAGTTCACCTCGAGGCCCATGCGGCGGAAGCGCTGCTTGACCGACTCCAGCGTGTTGCCGAGCGTGGACTCCTCGACGGGCTTCAGCCGGTAGTCGCCCGAGCGGGTCGGGTCGGGCGTGAAGCCGAGCCGCAGCTGGCGCAGCAGCGCCGCGTCCTCGGCGGCCTGCTCCCGCAGCGCCGCCACGCTGACGCCCACGCCCGAGTGGGCCAGGAGGGTGAGGGTGGCGAGCACGGTGTCGTGCAGGAGGCGCGCGCCCTGCCGGCGGCGGGCCTCCGTCTCGCTGGCCTGGCGCTCGACGCGGTACGCGCGGCTCATCGTGGAGATGCGCTTGAGCGTGCGCGGGACCGTGCGCGAGAGCCAGATGCCGGTGGCGGTCAACGCCACCCAGCCCGCGACGATGAGGAGCAGGGGTTCGGCGGGGCGCGAGCCGGTCACCATCAGCGTCGTGACGGCGGCCGCCAGCGTGAGCGCGCCCGCGCCGACGAGCAGCAGCACGCGAGACCGCGAGGTGACCGAGAGCACCGAGACGCAGGCGATGCCGACCGCGCCGACGACACCGACGGCGCTCAGCGCGGAGGGGCCCAGCGGTTCCAGCGGCAGGAGGTTGAGCAGGATGATCGAGACGCCCGCGACGACGATGACGCACATCCACAGCGTCGAGCGCAGCAGCCCGGCGAGCTGGAACTGCGCGTAGGCCAGGCAGGCGAGCAGTACGAGGGAGGCGAGGTAGAGCGGGAGCGGGAGGGTCCCCGGGATGCTCAGGCAGACGAACGCCGTCACGCTCGCGGTGAGCCCGACGGTGCGGGCCGTCGCTGCGAGGAGCCGATCACGCTCCTTCTGGATGCGCGACATCCTCCTCCGTTCAGCTCACACGGCGAAGAGGCGCCTCAGGTGCTCGCTGACGGCGTCATCCTCGATCAAGAACCCGTCGTGACCGAAGTCCGACCGGATCACCACAGGCACTCTACCGTCGATCGTGTCGGGGAGGTGGGAGGCGATCACCTCCTGTCCCTCGACGGGGAAGAGGCGGTCGCTGTCGATGCCGAGCACCAGTGTGCGCGCGGTGACGCGGCCGAGCGCGGCCGCGACGCCCCCGCGACCACGGCCGACGTCGTGGGAGTTCATCGCCTGCACCAGGGTGATGTAGCTGTTGGCGTCGAACCGCCGGGTGAACTTGTTGCCGTGGAAGTCGAGGTAGGACTCCACCGCGAATCGGCCGCCGCCGCCGAGGGGGCTGATGCCGCTCTGCCAGGTGCGCTCGAACCGCGCGTTCAGCTCCGACGGGCTGCGGTAGTTGAGCAGCGCCATCCGCCGGGCGAGCGCGAGGCCCTGGTGCGGCCCGTCGCCGTCGCCCGCGTCGTAGTAGAGGCCGCCGCGGAACAGCGGGTCGGTGCGGACGGCCTCGATCTGCACCGAGTTGAGGGCGATCTGGTCGGCGGTGGAGAACGGCGGGGCGGCCAGCACGGCCAGGCGCTCGACGCGCTCGGGGAACGACACCGCCCACTCCAGCGCCTGCATCCCGCCCATCGAGCCGCCGACGACGGCCGCCCAGCGGTCGATGCCCAGGGTGTCGGCGAACGCGGCCTGCGCGTTCACCTGGTCGCGGATGGTGGTGAAGGGGAAGCGCGGGCCCCACTCGGCGCCGTCCGGGGCGATGGAGGCGGGCCCCGTCGTCCCCTGGCAGCCGCCGAGCATGTTCGGGACGACGACGAACCACCTGTCGGTGTCGATCGCCCTGCCGGGGCCGATGATGCCGGACCACCAGCCGGCGGTCGGCTGACCCGGCCCGGCGGGGCCGACGGCATGGCTGTCGCCGGTCAGCGCGTGCAGCACGAGCACGGCGTTGTCCCCGGTGGGGGAGAGCTCGCCCCACGTCTCGTAGGCGACGCGCACGAACGGGAGGGACTCTCCGCTCTCGAAGGAGAACGGGCCGATGCCCGCGAAGCGGCGCCCGGCCGGCGGGTCCGACTCCTTCCACGCGCCGCTCGCCGGCGGCTTGCCGAGGAGCGAGCGCGCCTGGGCCTCCGTGATGAAACTCGACGGCGCCGTATCGGCCGATGTCTGCCACTCCATCTGCCCATTCTCGCGGAGTGGAGGGAGGCGCCGGCGCTCTGTTACGACGGCACGGGTGCTATAGGCTTCCTGGGACTTCGCTTTCAGAAGCGTGAAAGTCTCACAAGCATTGCGAGGGGGAATCGTGATCGTGTTCTTGATCATCGGCGGCGTCGGCCTGGCGCTGCTGCTGATTTCGATGCTGTTCGGCGAGCTGCTCGACCTCCTCGACGGCGCGCTCTCCGGCACCGGCCTCGGCGCGGGGCTCACGATCTTCGGCGCCTCCGGCCTCCTCGTGCTCGCCAACGACTGGCCGGTCGGCTTCGCGTACGTGATCGCGGCCGCGGCCGGTCTCGTCGCGCTGGTCGGCGTCCAGCTGCTGGTCCGCCGGTTCCAGAGCAGCGACGACGGCGCGCCCTCCGACCCCGCCGACCTCACCGGCGTCGCCCGCACGCGCGTCACCCCGAACGGTGGCGAGGTCAGCCTCGACGGCCCCCACGAGCTGGAGGCCCGGCTGGCCTACTCCGACGAGGAGATCCCGGCAGGAGCGGTGGTGCGCGTCGTCGAGACCCACGGCTCCCGCGTCAAGGTGGCCCGCCTGGCCGCGGCCGCCGTCCCCGAGACCACCGACCCCGAGAAGGACTGAGACATGAACACGCCCTCCTCCATCGCCGGCGTCATCGCGATCGTCGGCATCATCGTCGCCGTCCTCGCGGTGTTCCTCTTCATCGCGAGCCGCATCCGGCGCGTGGCACCGAACGAGGCGCTGGTCATCGTCGGCCGCGGCGCCGGGCGCCCCTCCGCCGCCGCCGTGTCGTCCGGCGAGCACGAGGGCGGCCAGCGCGTCGTCATCGGCGGGCGCGTCTTCATCTGGCCGATCCTCCAGCAGGGCTTCTCGATCTCGCTCGAGCAGCGCCAGATCGGGATCGTCGTGGAGGGCGTCGACGCCAACTTCATCAAGCTGGCCATCCAGGCCAGCGTGAACTTCAAGGTCTCGGGCACCCCCGAGGGCGTGCGCCGCGCGGCCCAGCGCTTCCTGTCGCAGCAGAACTCGCTGACCGAGATCATCCAGCAGTCGCTCGAGGGCTCGCTCCGCTCGATCATCGGCAACATGCCGGTGAAGGACATCATCTCCAACCGCAATGCGCTGTCGGAGGCCGTGGTCGAGGCGACCAAGGTCGACCTCGCCGAGCAGGGCCTCCAGGTCGACCTGCTCAACATCTCCGACATCTCCACACCGGGCACCAACTACCTCGCCGACCTCGGCCGCGCGGAGGCCGCTCTCGCCAAGCAGAACGCCGAGATCCGCGAGGTGGAGACGGCCCGCGCCAGCGAGTTCGCCCGCATCGACGCCGCCGAGCAGATCGCCGAGCGGCAGAAGGCGCTGAGCCTCAAGCAGGCGACCATCAAGGCCGAGACCGACCGAGCCAACGCCGAGGCGGAGGCGGCCGGCCAGCTCGCCCAGGCCGAGCAGCAGAAGCTCGTCGCCACGCAGGAGCGCGACGCGCTCGCCGAGAAGGCGAAGGTCGAGCAGGAGCGCCTCGACATCGAGGTGCGCAAGCCCGCCGAGGCCGACGCCTACGCGACCGTGCAGCGCGCGCAGGCCGACCGCGACGCGGCGAACGCCGCCACCGAGGCCGACGCCTACAAGCGCCGCACCATCGCCGAGGCCAACAAGGTCGCCGCCGTGCAGGACGCGCAGGCCGCCGCCGAATCC
>JAEWDJ010000137.1 GCA_023390155.1 Actinomycetes bacterium
GCTGTAGCCGACGAGCTTCTTGACGCCCTCGATGCGGATCACGCGGTCGGTGTCGACCGAGATGATCGCGCCCATCTTCTGCAGGACGTTGATGAGGTCCATGATCTCGGGCTCGATCGCCGCGCCCGACAGCTCGGTGATGCCGTCCGCGCGGACGGCGGTGAGCAGCACCTGCTCCGTCGCGCCGACGCTCGGGTACGGCAGGGAGAGCTTCGCGCCGTGGAGGCCGTTCGGGGCGCTCATGCGGATCCCGCTCGGGAGCTTGTCGACGACCGCGCCGAACTGGCGGAGCACCTCGAGGTGGTAGTCGATCGGGCGGTCGCCGATGCGGCAGCCGCCGAGGTCGGGGATGAAGGCCTCGCCGAGACGGTGCAGCAGCGGCCCGCAGAACAGGATCGGGATGCGGCTGGAGCCGGCGTGCGCGTCGATGTCGGCCATGTGGGCCGTCTCGACCGCGCTCGGGTCGAGCAGCAGCTCGCCCTCGACGCCGTCGGTCACCTTGACGCCGTGCACCTCGAGCAGCCCGCGCACGACGCGGACGTCGCTGATGTCCGGCACGTTCCGCAGGACGCTCGGGCCCTCGCCCAGGATCGCGGCGACCATCGCCTTCGTGACGAAGTTCTTGGCCCCGCGGACCTCGATGCGGCCCCGGAGGGGGATGCCGCCGTTGATCGTGATGCGGTCGCCCTTGAGGCCGACGCGCGCTCCTGCTGCCTGAGCGTCCTGAAGAAGTGAGTTCAAAGTTTCACCGGGAGTGTCTTGGGCCGCCAACCAGCGCGACCGCTTTCGTATTCGGAGATGCGCGCTTCGTCGCGCAGGGTGAGGGCGATGTCGTCCAGCCCTTCGAGCAAACGCCAGCGAGTGTAGTCGTCGATGTCGAAAGACACCTGGACCTCGCCGATCGTCGCAGTCTTGGCAACCAGATCCACGGTCGCCGCTATTCCCGGGTCCGCCTCGATGGCGGCCCAGAGCCGCTCGGCGTCCTCTTCGGAGATCTGGCCGGCGAGCAGGCCCTGCTTGCCCGAGTTGCCGCGGAAGATGTCCGCGAACCGGGGGCTCAGCACGACCCGGAACCCATAGTCGCGCAGCGCCCACACGGCGTGCTCGCGCGAGGATCCCGTGCCGAAGTCCGGGCCCGCCACGAGCACGGTCGCGCCCTGGTACGGCTCCTGGTTCAGGATGAACTCCGGGTCCTGGCGCCAGCCGTGGAACAGGGCGTCCTCGAAGCCGGTCTTGGTGACGCGCTTGAGGAACACCGCCGGGATGATCTGGTCGGTGTCCACGTTGGAGCGGCGCAGCGGGACGGCCACGCCGGTCACGGTCTCGAACTTCTCCATCAGGCGCCCACCTTCTCTCCGGCGTGCGCATCCGCGTCGCCGCCGCTCGGCGTGTCGCCGCCATCGTTATCCAAGTCCCAGGGACTCGACAAGGTCCCGCGGATCGCGGTCGCCGCCGCCACGAGCGGCGAGACCAGGTGCGTGCGGCCGCCCTTGCCCTGCCGGCCCTCGAAGTTGCGGTTGGAGGTGGACGCGCAGCGCTCCCCCGGCGCCAGCTGGTCCGGGTTCATGCCCAGGCACATCGAGCAGCCCGCGAAGCGCCACTCGGCGCCGAACTCCTCGACGATCTTGTCGATGCCCTCGGCCTCGGCCTCGATGCGCACGCGGGCGCTGCCCGGCACGACCATCACGCGGACGTTGTCGGCCTTCTTGCGGCCCTTGATGAGGGAGGCGAAGGCGCGCAGGTCCTCGATGCGGCTGTTCGTGCAGGAGCCCATGAACACCGCGTCCACCGGGATGCTCTTCATCGGCGTGCCGGCCTCGAGGTCCATGTACTCCAGCGCCCGCTCGGCCGCGGCGCGCGCGTTCGGGTCGGCGATGTCGGCCGGGTCCGGCACGGACTGGCTGAGCGAGACGCCCTGGCCGGGGTTGGTCCCCCAGGTGACGAACGGCTCGATCTCGTCGGCGTCGAGGTAGACCTCGGCGTCGAAGACCGCGTCCTCGTCGGTGCTCAGGGTGTTCCAGTAGGCGACGGCCTCGTCCCAGTCCGCACCCTCCGGGGCGTGCGGGCGGCCCTTCAGGTACGCGTAGGTGGTCTCGTCCGGCGCGACCATGCCCGCACGGGCGCCGGCCTCGATCGACATGTTGCAGATCGTCATGCGGCCCTCCATCGAGAGGGAGCGGATGGCGCTGCCGCGGTACTCGAGCACGTAGCCCTGCCCGCCGCCGGTGCCGATCTTGGCGATGACGGCCAGGATGATGTCCTTGGCGGTCACGCCCGGGCGCAGCTCGCCCTCGACGGTGATCGCCATGGTCTTGAACGCCTTCAGCGGCAGCGTCTGCGTGGCCATGACGTGCTCGACCTCGCTGGTGCCGATGCCGAAGGCCATGGCGCCGAACGCGCCGTGGGTCGAGGTGTGCGAGTCGCCGCAGACGACCGTGATGCCGGGCATCGTCAGCCCCAGCTGCGGGCCGACCACGTGCACGATGCCCTGCTCGACGTCGCCCAGCGAGTGCAGGCGGATGCCGAACTCCTCGGCGTTGCGCCGCAGGGTCTCGATCTGCGTGCGGCTGGTGAGGTCGGCGATCGGCCGGTCGATGCCGATGGTCGGCGTGTTGTGGTCCTCGGTGGCGATCGTGAGGTCCGGGCGGCGGACCGGGCGGCCCGCCATCCGCAGCCCGTCGAAGGCCTGCGGGCTGGTCACCTCGTGGACGAGGTGCAGATCGATGTAGATCAGATCAGGCGAGCCGTCCTCGCCCTTCACGACCAGGTGGTCCCGCCAGACCTTCTCTGCGAGGGTCAGCGGAGTGCGATCGGTTTCGGTCGTCATTGTGCTCGTGCTCCTTAGCTTGCGTGCGGATCAGCCGTCGACGGACTCCGCGGCGAGAGTGGCCTGAGAACTAGGACTCGCCGCGGCGGCTAAGGAGGAGAAGACCCGCGTGCACGGAGTCAGGATATCACCGACGGCTCGTCCGACCCGTCGGCGGACCCGTCGGCCGTGATCACGAGCACGGTCACGTTGTCGTGCCCGCCGGCCTCGACGGCGGCCTCCACGAGCGCACCGGCCGGATCCTCGTGCCCCTCGGCGAGGATCGACGCGATGCGCTGATCGCCGAGCTCGCGCGTCAGCCCGTCGGAGCAGACGACGAACACGCGGCGCGGCGTCTCGGGCAGGAGCTCGAGGTCGGCGTCGACGAAGTCCTCGGCGCCGAGCGCGCGCGTGATGACGTTGCGCTCAGGGTGCACGGCGGCCTGCTCCTCCGTGATGAGGCCGGCGTCGACCAGCTCCTGCACGGCCGAGTGGTCGACGGTCAGCTGGCTGAGCGCCTCGCCGTCCCACTCGTAGACGCGGGAGTCGCCCACGTTGACGACCAGCCACTGCTCGGTCGCGCGCTCGGGTACGCGGACGCGGACCACGCCGGTGAGCGTTGTCCCGGCGACGGCCGCTCCCGACTCGTCGATCCCGGAGAGCGCGCGGACGGCCGCGTTGGCCTCGTCGACGGCGGCGACGACCTCGTCCGGGGTGGGCCGGCTCCCCGGCTGCAGCGTGCGGGCCAGGCTCTCGAGCGCGGTCCGGCTGGCCAGGTCGCCGCGAGCGTGCCCGCCCATCCCGTCGGCGACGGCGTAGACCGGGTCCTCCGCGAGGAAGGCGTCCTCGTTCACGTGGCGTACCGCCCCGATGTCGCTCCGGGCGCTCACGCCGACGTGTGAGGTCATGTGCGGGGGTCCTCCTGCTGATCGCGCGGGACCGCGACCTCTCCGGCCACGGCCTCCGGGGCCTCGGCGGCCTCGTCGTCGTCATCGCCGTGGATGGCCTCGGCGACGGTGGTGCCGCTCATCCGCAGCTTCACCAGACTTGCAATGGTAGCGACAACCATCGACCCGACGATGACCGCGAGGGAGGTCCAGGTGTCGATGTCCGGGGCCCACTCGATGTGCTGACCGCCGTTGATGAACGGCAGCTCGTTCTCGTGCATCGCGTGGAACACCAGCTTGACGCCGATGAAGGCGAGGATGAACGCGATCCCGTACTTGAGGTACACGAGCTTGTCGAGCAGGTGCCCGAGGAGGAAGTAGAGCTGGCGGAGGCCCATCAGGGCGAAGACGTTCGCCGTGAACACGATGAACGGGCTCTGCGTGATGCCGAAGATCGCGGGGATCGAGTCCAGCGCGAACAGCAGGTCGGTCGTGCCGAGGGCGAGGAACACGATGATGAGCGGCGTGAACATGCGGCGGCCGGCGACGGTGACGCGGAGCTTGTTGCCGTTGTACTGGTCGGACACCTTGAGCCGCTTGCGCGCGAACCGGATGAACCAGCTGTCCTTCTGGCCCTCGTCCTCGTGGTCGGTGAACGCCTGGTTGAAGGCCGTCCAGAGCAGGAACGCGCCGAAGATGTAGAAGATCCAGCTGTAGCTGGCGATCAGGCTCGCGCCGAGCAGGATGAAGATTCCGCGGAAGATCAGCGCCAGGATGATGCCCACCATGAGCACCTCCTGCTGGTACTTCCTGGGCACCGCGAACCTGCTCATGATGATCACGAAGACGAACAGGTTGTCGATGCTCAGGCTGTACTCCGTGAGCCAGCCGGCGAGGAACTGACCCGCGTGCTCGGCGTCGCCGAGCAGCAGCATCAGCAGCGCGAAGATCAGCGCCAGGCCCACGTAGAACGCGATCCAGAGCGACGACTCCCTGGGGCTCGGGATGTGCGGCCGCTTGTAGACGATCAGCAGGTCGAACGTGAGCACCAGGAGGAGCACGACGATCGAGCCGACCTCGAACCAGAGCGGGAGGGCGAGTTCCATGGGCAGAACCTTTCGAAGGGCATCGGAAACGAGCCGAAAGTCTCTCCCGCACCGTCTCCAGTGCCGCTGTGCCCGGGTCCTGAGCGGACCGTGATGACGTTCACAGCGCCGGCGGCGGTGCGTGCACCGCGGCCGTCCGGGATACTCCCCTTCGCGAGTCCCCATCCTACCGGACTCCCCCGCCGCTTCCGCACGCGCGTACAGTGCGGCCCGTGGAATGGGTCGAGTTCGAGAGCGCCGTCGTGGCCGCCGCCGGATTCGACGACCGGGAGCACGTGCTCGAGATCGTCTTCCTCTCGGGGGCGCGCTACCGGTACCGGCTCGTCTCCGACCGGGTGTGGCGGGAGTTCCGCGCCGCACCGTCGGCCGGGCGCTACTTCGCCGAGCACATCCGCGACCGCTTCCCGACGGAGTGGCTGCCCTGAGCCGGCCGGACGCCGCACGCCCACGCCGGGCCTTGTGAGCGCCGTCCGCCCGCTGCTAGACCTGCGGGCATGGACCCGCTGCAGTCGTGGAGGCCCGGCCCCGCGCTCGACGCCATCACCGCCTTCGTGGAGGCGGTCACCACCGGACCGGATGCGCTGCCGCCCGAGGAGCGTGTCGCCGTCTTCGACAACGACGGAACGCTCTGGACAGAGAAACCGATGCCGACGCAGCTGCACTTCATCGTGCAGCAGTGGGCGGCGGCCGCTGCGGCCGACCCGGAGCTCGCCCGGCAGCAGCCCTACGCGGCCGCCGCGGCCGGCGACCTGCACTGGATCGGCCGCGCCGTCGACAAGCACTACAGCGGGGACGACGCCGACCTGCGCACGATGATCGGCGCGATCGTGCGGAGCACGGCCGGGATGAGCGTCCACGACTACCAGGCCGAGGTCGAGCGCTTCTACCAGCAGGCCGAGCACCTGACCCTGAAGGCGCCGTACGCGAACGCCGTCTACCAGCCGATGCGGGAGCTGCTCGACCACCTCGCCGACAACGGCTTCGCCTGCTACATCGTCTCCGGCGGCGACCGCGACTTCATGCGGCCGATCACGCAGCGCTTCTACGGCATCCCGCCGGAGCGCGTCGTCGGCTCGGCCATCGGGCTCGAGTTCGACGCGGCGACCGACGACGTGCGCTATGGCGCCGCCTTCGACTTCCTCGATGACGGCCCGGAGAAGCCGGTGCGGATCTGGAGCAGGATCGGCCGCCGGCCGGTGCTGGCGGTCGGCAACTCGAACGGGGACCTGCCGATGCTGCGATTCCCGCGCAGCCACCCGCGATGGCTGAGCCTGCTCGTCCATCACGACGACGACGGCCGCGGCGACGCCCCCTACGACGCCGGCGCGGAGGAGGCGCTCGCGTCGGCGGAGGAGGACGGCATCACGGTGGTGAGCGTGCGCCGGGACTGGGAGACGGTGTTCGTGGGGTGAGCGGTGGATGGCCGCTGTCCTTCGGGAGGCGGCGGCGCGGCTCCGCGGGCGTGAGCGGACCTTCGCTGGCGTGAGCGGGCCTCCGCGGGCGTGAGCGGGAGCCGGGAGGCATGCGAAAAGCCCTCCCGGACATGGTCTGGGAGGGCTTTTCGAGTGGTGACCCCAGCGGGATTTGAACCCGCGTTACCGCCGTGAGAGGGCGACGTCCTAGGCCGCTAGACGATGGGGCCGT
>JAEWDJ010000154.1 GCA_023390155.1 Actinomycetes bacterium
GCGCGCGCCCTCGCGTCACGCGGGATCAGCCGGCGGCGCCGACCTCGTCCGCGAGCACCCAGTCGGGCCGCACGTAGTGGCAGGTGTAGCCGTTCGGGTGCTTGCGGAGGTAGTCCTGGTGCTCCTCCTCGGCATCCCAGAACGTGCCGGCCGGCTCGACCTCCGTCACGACCTTGCCCGGCCAGCGGCCCGAGGCGTCGACCTCGGCGATGGTCTCGCGGGCGACGCGCTCCTGCTCGGGGGTGAGGTACAGGATGACAGAGCGGTAGCTGCGGCCGATGTCGTTGCCTTGGCGGTCCTTCGTGGTGGGGTCGTGCACCTGGAAGAAGAACTCGAGCAGGTCGCGGTAGGAGACGACGCTCGGGTCGAAGTCGATCTGGACGGCCTCCGCGTGGTCGCCGTGGTTGCGGTACGTGGCGTTCGGGGTGTCGCCGCCGGCGTAGCCGACCCGGGTGGCGCTGACGCCGGGGATGGCGCGGATGAGCTCCTGGAGCCCCCAGAAGCAGCCGCCGGCGAGGATCGCGCGCTCGGTGGCCATCAGACGGCCGCCGTCCGGATCGCGGGGGTGGTGGTGTGCATGGTCGCGTCCTCTCTCATCGGTTCCACACGCCACGCTACTGCGCTCCGGCGGGCGTGCGGGAGGAATGCGGCGTTTGCTGAGGGGATGCTCGACATTCGTCGTGAAGACCGGGCGGAGGGCTGTGGCCCACCCCCTCAACGATATATCGTCGAGTATCGTTACCGACTATTCGGAGGTGGACACCATGAGTGGATCGTTCCCCGCCGGCGGCTTCGGCCCCGGCATGACGGCGGACGGGATCTGGCAGGCGATGGAGCAGCTGCGCTCGACGTTCGAGAAGCGCGTGGGCACGCGCATGGGGCGCGGCGATGTGCGCGCCGCCGTGCTCGCCCTGCTGGCCGAGAAGCCGATGCACGGCTACCAGATCATCCGGGAGATCGAGGAGCGCAGCGGCGGCAGCTGGAAGCCGAGCGCGGGATCCGTCTACCCGACCCTCCAGCTGCTGGCCGACGAGGGGCTGCTGACGGCGGAGGAGTCGAACGGGCGCAAGACGTACGCGCTCACCGAGGCCGGCCGGGCTGAGGCGGCGGAGGCGGGGCCCGCGCCCTGGGAGTCGTCCGGAGCCGGCGGCACCGGCGGCACCGGACCGGGCGACGCCTTCGGGCCCCTGCCCAAGGCGGGCATCGATCTGGCGCAGGCGGCCGCCCAGGTGCGGCGGACGGGCACGCCGGAGCAGGTGCAGCAGGCCGTCGCCGTGCTCGAGGAGGCGCGGCGCCGGTTGTACGCGATCCTCGCGCAGGACTGACGCGGGTGACGTCCGTTCGCCCGGAGGGAGGCGGCGAGACGGGAGAAGGCGGCGCCGCGGGGGACACCCGGCGGCGCTACCGCCGCATCCTCCGCTTCGCCGGCTGGAACCTCGCCGTCACCTGGTGGTACGAGCTGTTCCTGCCGCGCATCGGGCTCGCGACGGTCGCCGAGCGCACCCGGTCGAAGCGCATGCGGCGGTTCGCGCAGCGCTTCCACGTGCTCGCGGTCGACCTCGGCGGCCTCATGATCAAGGTCGGCCAGTTCATGTCGTCGCGGCTCGACGTGCTGCCGCCGGAGATCACGGCCGAGCTGGAGGGCCTGCAGGACGAGGTGCCGCCCGTCCCGTTCCCGGCGATCCGGGCGCTCGCGGAGGCGGAGCTGGGCGTACCCCTGGAGCGCGCCTTCGCGTCGGTGGACGAGGTGCCCGTCGCTGCGGCCTCCCTCGGCCAGGCCCATCGCGCGCGCCTGTCGGCCGAGGACGCGGAGCAGACCGGACTCGACGCCGTCGTGCTCAAGGTGCAGCGGCCGGGCATCGGCGCCATCGTCGACGTGGA
Source organism: Actinomycetes bacterium (assembly GCA_023390155.1). GTDB lineage: Bacteria > Actinomycetota > Actinomycetes > Actinomycetales > Microbacteriaceae > Leifsonia. The sequence continues at coordinate 1,882 of JAEWDJ010000154.1, forward strand.
CCTCGCGGCCCTGCGCCGCGTCGGCCGCTGGCTGAGCCACGTGCGGCTCGTCTCCGACCGGGTCGACGCGCCCGCCCTCGTCGAGGAGTTCGCGCGCACCAGCCTGGAGGAGATCGACTACCTGCACGAGGCCGCGGGCTCGGAGCGGTTCGCCGAGGACTTCGCCTCCGACGAGCGCGTCGCCGTCCCCGCCGTGGTGTGGGAGCGGACGACGCGACGGGTGCTCACCCTCGAGGACGTCACGGCGATCAAGATCACCGACGCGGCGGCCCTCCGCGCCGCCGGCATCGACCCGGCCGAGGTGGCGCCGGTCTTCGCGGCGGTGATGTTCGACCAGCTCTTCACGAACGGGTTCTTCCACGCCGACCCGCACCCGGGCAACATCTTCGTCTCGCCCGGCGGCGCCGACGGCGACCGGCCGCGGCCGTGGCGGCTCACCTTCATCGACTTCGGGATGATGGGAGAGGTGCCCGCCACCCTGCGCTCGGGCCTGCGGAAGCTCCTCATCGCGGCCGCCTCCCGCGACGGCGCCGGCCTGGTCGACGCCATGCGCGACGTGGGTGTGCTGCTGCCGTCCGCCGACACGGCCCAGCTGGAGCAGGCCATGACCCAGCTCTTCGCCCGGTTCGGCGGCATGGGCTTCGCCGAGCTGCGGGAGGTGGACCCGCGCGAGTTCCGCGACTTCGCCCGCCAGTTCGGCGACGTGGTGCGCGCGCTCCCGTTCCAGCTGCCCGAGAACTTCCTCCTCATCGTGCGCGCGATGTCCCTCACCTCGGGCGTCTGCAGCGCCCTCGACCCCGGCTTCAACCTGTGGGACTCGGTCGAGCCGTACGCCGCCCAACTGCTGCGCGACGAACGTGGCAACGTCGTCCAGGACCTCGGCCGGCAGGTGCTCGACGTCGCCGGTGTCGCCTGGCGGCTGCCGAAGCGCGTCGAGAGCCTCATCGACCGGGTGGAGGAGGGGTCCATCGCCGTGTCCTCGCCGGCCCTGGAGAAGCGCGTGGAGCGGCTCGAACGCACCGCGCGCCGCCTGCTCGCCGCCGTCGTGTTCGCGGGCGTGCTCGTCGCCGGAGCGGTCGTGCGCGCGGACGACATGGCCCTCGGGACGGTGCTGATGATCGGGTCGGTGCTGCCCCTGGCGGTGGCGGTGTTCCCCGGGCGCCGGAGGTAGCCGCGGAGTTCGCGCCCACCCCATCCCCATCCGCCTCCCCGAGTGCTTGACTGTGGCCGCCATCAGACGGACACGCTCACTCGAGGAGGCAGACGATGGACAAGACAGCGCACACGGTGATCGGGATGACCGAGGGGATGCACGCGGCGCGGGTGGAGGCGCGGCGGGTCATCGAGGCGAACCGGGGGGACTTCGTCGCGGACCAGCGCGAAGTGCTCGGGCGGCTGCACGAGGCGGACCTCATCACGGGCGAGGAGGCGGAGACGCTGCTGCGGATGTACCGCCTCGTCGCCGACGCCAGCCACGAGAAGGGGGACGTGACGCGGGCGTACTTCGCGTCGCGCGACATCCACGACCGGCTCGCGGCGAACGCCGAGACCTCGCCGGTCGCGCTGGTCGTCGCGGGCGCGACGGTCGGGGCGTTCGAGATCGAGGGGAACCCGGGCGGCGGGACGCCGACGGTCGTGGTCTACCGGATGAGCTACGGCGGGGCGCTCGCCGGGATCGGCGCCGGGCTGGGCGCCCTGCTCGGCGGACCGGCGCTCGGGGTGCTCGGCGGCCAGATCGGCGGGTTCATCGGCGGCATCATCGACGAGAAGAAGGGCGACAAGAAGAAGTAGCGTGGCCACGCGCTCAGCGCAGCACCAGCAGCACCTCGTCCACGTCGCGGGCCGCCCCGGCGGCGTAGGAGGTCGCGCGCCCGCTCTCGACGAAGCCGGCGCGCTCGAGCACGCGGCGGGACGGGGCGTTGTGCGCGGCGACGCGGGCGTGCAACGGGCGGGCCGGCTCCTCCGACAGCAGCAGCGCGAGGGCGGCCGAGGCGATGCCACGGCCCCAGAGCGGGCGCGGGACCCAGTAGGAGACCTCCCGCTCGCCGTCGATGGTGAAGGCGGCGACCGTCCCGGCGAATCCGCCGTCGGCGACGATCGCCCGTAGCAGCACCTCCGGCGACCGGCGGTGCCGGCCCAGCCGGGCCTCGAACGACGCGCGGTCGTCCGGGTCCTCGGGCGTGAACGCCGCCAGCGCGACCGCTGCAGGATCCCGCATCATGGCGAAGATCGCGTCGAGGTCGGCGTCGTCCACGGGCCGCAGCCGCACATCCATGCGGGGAGGCTAGCACCCGGGGCGGGCGGCAGGCGGGAGGTCCGGAGGGCGGGAAAGCTCCGCGGAGACGCCGGGCGCTTGTCCTTCCGCGGTCACGGTGGTTGCGTGGCGGCATGGACGCGGATGCCGGCGCCGAACGCTTCGTGCCTCCCGGCGCAGGACTGCGCGAGCTGAGGGAGGCGGCTGATGGCTGCCGCGGCTGCGAACTGTGGGCGGACGCGACCCAGACCGTCTTCTCGACCGGCCCGGCGCGGGCGCGACTGATGCTGGTGGGGGAGCAGCCGGGGGACCGGGAGGACCGCACCGGCGAGCCGTTCGTGGGGCCGGCCGGGCACGTGCTCGACGAGGCGCTCGCCGCGGCCGGGATCGACCGTGCGGAGGTCTATCTCACCAACGCGGTGAAGCACTTCCGGCACCACGTCGAGCGCGGCGGCAAGCGGCGCATCCACGACACGCCTGCGGTGTCGCACATCGTCGCGTGCCGGCCCTGGCTCGCCGCGGAGGAGCGGGTGGTGCGGCCGCGCGTGATCGTGTGCCTGGGCG
>JAEWDJ010000046.1 GCA_023390155.1 Actinomycetes bacterium
CGTCCACGCTCTCCTGCGGCCACGGCTCGGCGAGCGGCGTCGCGGCCTCGACGCCGTCGAGCGCGCCGAGCCGGCCGGCGAGGCGCAGGATGCGGCGCACCTTCTCGTCGACGTCGCTCTCGGCGACCTGTCCGGCGCGCACGGCGTCGACCAGGGCGTCGCCCCAGACGCCCTGCGGGCCCGGCATCGCCAGGTCCTGCGACGACACGGCCGCCGCGACCGTGTCGCGCACGCCCATCCAGTCGGAGACGACGACGCCGTCGAAGCCCCACTCCTCCTTCAGCGGCGAGCGCAGCAGCTCGTTCTCGGTCATCGTGACGCCGTTGACCGAGTTGTACGACGACATGACGAGCCAGGCGCCGCCCTCCACGACCATCCGCTCGAAGGGGGCGAGGTAGACCTCGCGCAGCGTGCGCTCGTCGACGCGCACGTCCACCGTCATGCGGTCGGTCTCGCTGTCGTTCGCGACGAAGTGCTTCGGTGTCGCGCCGACGCCGCCGGACTGCACGCCTTTCACGTAGGCGGTGCCGACGACCCCGGAGAGCCACGGGTCCTCGCTGAACGCCTCGAAGTGCCGCCCGCCGCGCGGCGAGCGCTGGATGTTGACCGTCGGGCCGAGCGCCACGCCCACGCCCTTGCGCCGCGCCTCGGCGGCGATCAGCTGCCCGAGGCGGAAGACGCGCTCGACGTCCCACGACGCCGCGAGCGCGGTCGGCGACGGGAGGTTGGCGGAGGAGTCCCGCTCGTCCCAGACCTGGCCGCGGATGCCGGCCGGCCCGTCGGAGACGACGATCGTGCCGAGCCCGATCTGCGGTTCGTCGTGAAGGGTCCAGAACGACGCGCCGGTCAGCAGGCGCACCTTCTGCTCGAGGGTGAGGGAGGCGAGGAGGCCGGCGATGACGTCCTCGGTGGTGATGGTGTCGGTCATGGAGGCTCCTAGCGGACGGACTTGATCGGGAGGACGGCGAAGGCGCCGAGGAGGGCGATGACGATGCCGATGGGGAAGAGCGGGGTGTACGCCCCTCCCGCGAGCACCACGATGAGGCCGGCGAGGCCGGGCGCGAGGGTCTGCGGCAGGGTCGCGGCGATGTTGAGCACGCCGAGGTCCTTCGCGAAGTCGTTCTGCGAGGGCAGCACCTCGCTCATCAGCGCGGTGTCGACGGACTGGTAGGCGCCGAAGCCGAGGCCGGCGACGAACGAGAAGATCATCATGCCGGTCACCGTGGGCATGATCAGCGGGAACAGCAGCGAGATGGCCAGGATGATGCCGGCCACGATCACGACGATCTTGCGGCGGCCGAGCTTGTCCGACAGCGGCCCGCCGATGAGCGTGGAGATCAAGGTCCCGGCGAGGCTCAGTACGCCGAGGAGCGGAACGACGGCGACGGCGCCGCCCTTGAGTCCGATGTAGTCCTGGAGGATGTAGAGCTGGTATCCGGTGACCATGAAGTAGCCGGCGAAGAGCAGGAGCCGTCCGAGGAAGCCCCAGAAGAAGTCCGGGTGCTTGACCGGGCTGACCCAGAACGTCTTGAGGAACGCCACGAAGTTGAACGGCGGCTTGGGCTCGCCCCTGTTGGAGCGGTCGGGGTTCAGCACCACGAAGAGCACGATCACGACGAGGGCGACGCCCGCGAAGACGAGGTAGCCCGCCGGGATCGCGGTCGCGAACGCGGCGCCCGCGATCTGCCCGCCGAGCGCACCGAGCATGAGGCCGAGACCGCTCAGCGCGGCGAAGGTGCCGCGCACCGCGCTGGGGACGCGGTCGGGCAGGATGGCGCTGAGCGGGCCCTGCGCGAAGTTGTAGGCGATCTGGACGATGACCCAGGCGATGCCGATCTGCACCAGGCTGTTCGCGGCTCCCATGCCGACGAGCGCCAGGCCGCCGATGAGGCTGCCCGCGACCATCCACGGCGCACGGCGGCCGAACCGGCTGCGGGTGCGGTCCGAGATCGTCCCCGCCAGCGGCTGGGCGACCATTGCGGCGAACGCGCCGATGGTCGCGATGATGCCGAGGGCGCCGGCCTTGGCCGTGGGGTCGTCGCCGGCGAGCCCCTGCACCTGCAGCGGGAGGAGGATTCCGGGCACCGCGCCCCAGATGCCGAAGATGGCGAGGTTCGCCACCGACATCGAGAGCATCAGCTTGAGCAGGCTGCCGCGCACCTTCACCTTCTGCGTCCGCTGGGCGGAGACCGCGGAGGTGGGGGCGGCGCTGAACGCGGAGTCGGCCGTGGCGAGGGTGGAGCCGAGGGCGGCGCTGTCCGGGATGCCGGAGAGATTGGAGGGGACGGTCGGCTGGACCGGGCGGGGGCCGTCGGGGAGATCGTCAGACGTCGGTGTCACGGGGGATGTCCTTTCAGGAGCAGGCTTCGTTGCGTGCTAACACGCGTAACCATAGGGCACGGACGCACCAGATACAACCCATCGCTCGGTTTTCGATTACGCGCGTAACCAGTTCGCGGCTCCGACCTAGACTGAACCCAGCATGTTCACACCCCAGGTCGTCAAGGCTCCGACGAGCGCCGATGTGGCCCTCGCGGCCGGCGTCTCGCGCGCGACGGTGTCGTTCGTGCTCAACGACAAGCCCAACTCGCGCGTCTCCGACGACACCCGGCACCGCGTGCTCGAGGCGGCGCGGCTGCTCGGCTACACCCCGAACACGGCGGCGCGGTCGCTGGCGAGCGGGGAGGCGGTGGCCGGTCTGCTGGTCGCCTCCTCTGCCGCCGATCACGGCGCGACGGTCGAGCGCACCCTGAACCAGCTCCTCGCGCGCACGGTGGACGACGGGACGGACGCGATCCGGCACGCCGACGTCTCGTCGACGGGCGCCGAGGCCGGGCAGCTGTGGGCGAAGCTGCGGCCGGAGGCCGTGCTCGCCGAGGCCGCGCGCTGCGACGC
>JAEWDJ010000182.1 GCA_023390155.1 Actinomycetes bacterium
GGCGGGAGGGCCGTCGGCGGGAGGGCCGTCGGCGGGAGGGCCGTCGGCGCGCGGAGCCTCCGCGAACGCCGCGTCCGCGAGCACCGCATCCGCGTCCAGCCCCGCACCCACGGACGCCACCGCGTACGGCAGCGCCGCATCCGGCACGTACGCGATCCGCAACGGCCCCGTCCGCCCCGGAACGGCCTCCGCCAGGAATGCGGGAACCGCGCCGAGATCGTGAGACAGCAGGAGGAGGTGCACCCGCCGATGCTACGGGACGGCCGGGGCAGCGGGAGCGGACGGGGCGGCCGGTGCGGCCGCGGCGGTCAGCGTCCACCGGTTGCCGGTGGGGAGCGGCTCGTGGGTGAAGCGGTCGACGAGGAGGCCGACGAGGGCGAGGCCGCGGCCGGATTCGGTGAGGGCGTCGGGGTCGGGCATGGCGGCGGCGTCGACGTCGATGGCGGCGGGCGGGGCGTCGTCGGTGACGATGCCCTCGATGCCGTCGCCGGTGGCGCGGATGACGAGTTCGACGTGCACCGGGCGTTCGCCGGCGCTGTGGGTCACCACGTTGGTGACGACCTCGACGACGGCCAGCTCGAACCGGCCGCGGAGGTCGGCGGAGAGGTCGGGGCGTTCGTCGCCCAGGCGCTCGAAGACGTCGTGGACGCGGCCGATGACGGCCGGGTCGGCCGGGGCGTCGAAGGCGTCGCGGAAGGGCTCAGTCACGGTAGGCGTCGAGCGACGAAGGGTAGACGCGCAGGATGCGGTCGAGGTTGGTCAGGCGCAGCACGCTGGTCACCTGGTCCGTCGCGGCGGCGAGGCGGAGGTCGCCGCCGGCGGTGCGGGCGGTCTTGAGGCCGCTGACGAGGGCGCCGAGGCCGGAGGAGTCGATGAACTCGACGGCGCTCAGGTCGAGGGCGACGCGGGCGTGGCCCTCCTCGACGACGCGCTGCACCTCCCGGCGCAGCTCGGGGGCGGTGACCAGGTTGATGCGGCCGTCGGCGGCGAGCACGGCCACGCCGTCCTCCCGGATGCTCGTCGTGATGTTCATCGGTCGGCTGACTCCTCTCGGGCCGCGGTGGCGGCCGGTCCACGGTACAGGGCGGCGCGCGGGATGATGCTCAGGACGACGAGGTCGTAGACCACCCACACCGTGTTGACCAGGGTGCCGACGCCGTCGGCGGTGCCGGCGATGACGCGCAGGATGCCCACGATCGCCGCGATCACCAGGACGGCCATCGCCGTGAGCTGCGGCCAGATCTCGCGCCACGGGATGCTCGCACGGCCGGTGCGCTCCTTGGGCGTGACGACGAAGCCGAGCGGGCGCTTGAACCAGACGTTCGCGGCGGAGGTCCAGCACGCCTTGATCCACAGCGGGAACAGCGCGAGGGCGTACTGCTGCCCCCGCCAGGTGCGGATGCCGTGCGCGCCGATGATGAACATGAGCTGGCTGAGCACGAAGTAGGGGATGAAGCGGGCGAAGAAGTCGACGCTCCACGCGGTGACCGGCATCACGCCGGCCAGGAGGTAGATGGCCGGAGCCGCCAGGTACACGACCGCGGCGAACCCGGCCAGGTAGCTCCACATCGTGGCGAAGTACATGAGGCGCTGGCCGGCGTCGAGGCCGCGCTTGAACAGCGGGTTGTCCTTCAGCATGACCTGGAGGGTGCCCTGCGCCCAGCGCAGTCGCTGCTTGAGCATCGTCCCGAGGTCTTCGGGGGCCAGGCCGGTGGCGAGGATCTCGTGGTGGTAGACGCTGCGCCAGCCGTTGGCGTGGAGCTGCATCGCGGTGGCCATGTCCTCCGTGACGGAGATCGTGGCGAGCGGCATGACGGGCTGCGCCTGGTCGGGGCGGTCGACCGCGAGCGCCTCGGTGATGCTCTGCACCGACTCGATGGCGCCGAGGGGTGACCAATCGCGCTCGGCGAGGCGGTCGAGCGCCACCTCGTCGACGACGAACACGGGCAGTTCGGAGTCGGCCTGCACCGGCAGCTCGGCGATGGCGGCCAGGTCCTCCTCCATCGCGGTGAGGTGGCCGCGCACGGCGGCGCGGGAGACGGCGTCGACGTCCTGCCGCAGCCGGTAGGTGATCTCGCCGACGCTCTCCCCCGCCCGCAGCCGGTCGGACGCCTCGTGCACCCGCTCGCGCAGAGAGGCGACGAGCTCGGCGGACTCGGGGTCGGTGCGGCTCGAGCGCGCCGCCCGGGCGAGCACGCGCTCGGCCGTGCGCAGCGAGGCGCGGACCGTCTGCTCGACGTCGCGCACGTAGCCCGAGATGCCGAGCTGCATGAGCGCGTCGCGCCGGAGCACGGCGTTCGACCCGCAGAAGAACGCTGCGTTCCAGCCGTCCTTGCCCTGCTGGATCGGGCCGTAGAACAGCGGCGCCTGGTTGCCGAGCAGGTCGGCGTCGTCGACGTTCGAGAAGAACTGCGGGGTCTGCACGAGCGCGACGCGCGCGTCGGCGAAGTAGCCGAGGGTGCGGTCGAGGATCGCGGGCTCGGGGATCTGGTCGGCGTCGAGGATGAGGAGGAACTCCCCGTCGGTCTGGAACAGCGCGTTGTTGAGGTTGCCGGCCTTCGCGTGCCGCGGCTTGCCCGTCCAGTCGTCGGTGCGGGTGATGTAGCCGATGCCCTGACGTTCGGCAGCGGCGCGCATCTCGGGCCGGTCGCCGTCGTCGAGGATCCACGTGGTGTGCGGGTACCGGATGCGCTGCGCCGCGGTGGCGGTCGTCATGACGAGCGCCACCGGTTCGTCGTAGGTGGTGATGAAGACGTCCGCCGTGCCCTGCGCCGGGGCCTCCGGCCCGTTCCGCACGCGCATCCGCCACATCGTCAGCGCGAAGAAGAACGTGTCGACCAGGCTGTAGGTCTCGGCGATGACGAGCGGCACGGCGATCCACCACGCCTCCCAGTTGACGGAGGCCAGCCACCGCCAGACGACGTAGTTGACTCCCGCCAGCACGGCGAGCAGCGCGACGACGCGCAACAGCACCGGCCTCACGAGCCGCTCCTGCGCACGACGACGGCGGTCATGTCGTCGATCGGGAGGCCCGCGCGCGCCGCGCCGACGATGCGCCCGACCGCACCGGCCGCGGTCGCGGAGCCCCGCACGATCGCCTCCAGCCGCGTGATCGCGTGGTCGCCCCCGAGGGCGTCGAGGATGCCGTCGCTCACGCAGAGCAGCGCGTCCCGCGGACCGAGGTGGAAG
>JAEWDJ010000241.1 GCA_023390155.1 Actinomycetes bacterium
GCGCGCATCCGGGCGGGCACGCAGTTCGGGATGCGCGCTGGCCCGGTCCCGAGGCCGCTGGGCCACCGGGCGGCGGGCACCGGGGCACCGGCGCTCGGCCGCACGGCTCACGCCGACCGGAGGATGCGCGCCGTGGTCCGCACGCTGAACGCGAGCGCGTCCAGCGGGATCCGCTCGTCCACCGCGTGGAAGTGCCCGAACGCGTCGAACGCGGCGTCGGTGCGCAGGGGGACGAACCCGTAGCCGGTCACCCCGATGCGGGCGAGGTGCTTGTTGTCGGTGCTCGCCGGCATCAGGAAGGGGACGAGCACGCCCTCCGGATCCTCCGCCGCCACGGCCGCGGCGAAGACGTCGAGCAACGGGCCCTCGGGCGGCGCCTCGATCGGCGGGATCCAGCGGTCCCAGCGCAGGTCGACGTCGTCGCCGGCGAGGGCCTCCACCTCCGTCCGCAGGCGCTCCTCGCCGCCGGGGAGCACCCGGATGTCGAACTGGGCCGACGCCTCGCCCGGGATCACGTTGGCCTTGTACCCGCCGGCGATCACGGTCGGCGAGACCGTGTTGCGCAGCCCGGCGGCGACGAGCGGGCCCGCGATCCCGAGGCGGTCGAGGGCGCCGGGGAGGTCGTCCACCGCCAGCGGTTCGCCCAGCAGCTCGGAGACGCGGCGCGCGAACGCCTCCACCGCCGACGTCGGCTCCAGCGGGAACTCGTGCTCGCCGATGCGGGCCACCGCGCGGGCGACCCGGGTGACGGCGTTGTCGGGGGTCGGGCGGGAGCCGTGCCCGGCGGTTCCGCGCGCCGTCACGCCGAGCCAGCCGACACCCTTCTCCGCGGTCGCCACGAGGTAGCCGCGGCGTTCGCCGAGGGGCACGGAGAACCCGCCGACCTCGCTCACCGCCTCCGTCGCCCCGGCGAACCAGGCGGGCCGGTTCTCGATGAGCCAGCGCACACCCCACACGCCGCCCGCCTCCTCGTCGGAGAAGAAGGCGAGGATCAGATCGCGCTCGGGAACGATGCCCTCCCGGGAGAAGGCGCGCGCGATCGCCACGAGCGCCGCCGCGTGCCCTTTCATGTCGAGGGCGCCGCGGCCGTAGAGGAAGCCGTCGTGGATCTCGGCGGCGAACGGCGGGTGCGTCCAGTCCGCCGGCTCCGCCGGGACGACGTCGAGGTGCGCGTGGGCGATCAGCGCCCCGCGTGAGGGATCGGCTCCGGGCAGGCGCGCGACCAGGTTGCCGCGACCCGGCCGGGACTCGGCGTACTCCGTCTCGTACCCGGCCTCCTCGAGGAGGGACCGGATCAGGCGGGCCGCCCGCGCCTCCCCGTCGCCGATCGTGGCCGGGTCGCCGGTGTTCACGCTCTCGATCCGGATGAGGTCGCGGGCGATGGCGAGCGTTTCCGCTTCGAGGAGGGCCGTGTCGGCGACGGGCGAGGTCATGCCGGGATTCAACCGCAGTCGGGCCGGTCGCGCCAAGACTCTGTGACGCCTCTTGACCTTGACGTAACGTCAACATCTAGCGTGGTCCCCGCACCGCACGAGCGCTGCGACCGAACGGACGAGGGAGGAGTCGCGCATGGACTGGTCCATCCAGGACATCGCCCGCATCGCCGGCACCACCAGCCGGACGCTGCGGCACTACGACGACATCGGCCTGCTGCCGCCGAGCCGCCTGGGCGGCAACGGCTACCGGTACTACGACCGGGACGCGCTCGTCCGGCTGCAGCGCATCCTGCTGCTGCGGGACCTGGGGCTCGGCCTGCCGGCCATCGCCCGGGTGCTCGCAGACCGGCAGGACGCGGTGCCCGCGCTGCGCGACCACCTCGGGTGGCTGCGCGGCGAGCAGGACCGGCTGGCGCGGCAGATCGCGTCGGTCGAGTCCACGATCCACGCCGTGGAGGAAGGAGAGGAGATCATGGCGGACGAGATGTTCGACGGGTTCGATCACACGCAGTACAAGGACGAGGTGGAGGAGCGCTGGGGCCGCGAGGCGTACGCGTCGTCCGACCGCTGGTGGCGGGGGATGACGCCGCAGGAGCGCGGCGAGTGGAAGCAGCATCAGGAGGCGCTCGCGGCCGACTGGATCGCCGCCTCCCGCAGCGGGGTCGCCCCCGACTCGGCGCAGGCGCAGGAGCTCGCGCGCCGGCACGCCGACTGGCTGGCCGGCATCCCGGGCACGCCGGGTCACGGCACGGGTGCACCGACGGCGGCGTACCTCACGGGTCTCGGCGACATGTACGTCGCCGACCCGCGCTTCGCCGCGAACTACGGCGGCGCCGAGGGCGCGGCCTTCGTGCGCGACGCCCTCCGCACCTACGCCGCCCACCTCGCCTAATCCCCCGCCCCGCCCCCGCCCCGCAGTCGCCGAGTACGCAGATTCTCTGCGGACTCGGCGGATCGGGGCCCACCTTCTGCGTACTCGACGGTCGGTCAGGGGCTGGGGGACGGGGCGAGGCGGCGGTCGACGAGGACGGCGGCGGTGGTCGCGAGGACCAGGAGGGTGGCGCCGGCGAAGAGGGCGGCGGAGCCGAGCGGGAGGAGCGTGCCCACGAGGGCCGCACCGAGCGACGAGAAGCCGACCTTGATGCCCGCCATCGTCACGAACACCTGCGCCTCGGCGCCGTGCGGCGCGTACGCCGTGCGCGCGGCGAGGCTGGCCGTGAACAGCACGCCCGTCACGACGCCGAGAGCGGCGTACACCGCGATCGCGAGCGGGAAGGTGACGG
>JAEWDJ010000248.1 GCA_023390155.1 Actinomycetes bacterium
GCGCGACCGGCCGCTCGATCTGCCGGGCCAGCTCCGAGAGCACGGCCGCGAGGGGGTCTGGGCGGAGGGCGGCGAGCGAGATGGCGCGGGAGGCCCGCAGCGCCCAGGTGTTTCGGGCGTAGGCGTCCGCCGCGACGCGGTCGGCGACGAACCGGGCGATCGCGATGAACGGCGTGCGGTAGGGCACCTCGAACAGCGGCAGGCCGTGCCGCGTGCACGCCTCCAGCAGCGCCTCCGGGGTCCCGGCGCGCACGACCTCCGTGCCGAAGCCGAGGCCGGCGACGCCGTGCTCCGCGAGCCGCGCGACGTACGCGTCCACGTCGTCGGGCGTCCCGGTGATGAGGAGCACGTGGCCCGGCGAGAGGAACGGGGTCGGGTCGGCGAGCTCCGAGCTGTGCGCCCAGGGCACGGGCGTCTCGGGGTCGCCGACACCGGGCGGGGTGAGGAGGGTGAGGTCCAGCTCGGGACGGGCGAGCAGCTGGGCGAGGGTCGCGGGCATCGGCGCCTTTCGATCTGACAGGATGTCGAATCCGATTCAACGAATTGTACGCGCTGTCCAGGACGCCGCCGCGCACCGCTCTTTACGATGCCGCCATGACCATCACCGACCCCGCCATCAGCACACCCGTCGGCGGACCTACGCTCCCGCAGGAGCGCCGGCTCGTCACCCCGATCCCCGGGCCGGAGTCGCGCAAGCGCTCCGAGCGCAAGGCTCAGGCCGTCGCCGCGGGCGTCGGCGCCACCATCCCCGTCTACACGGTCGCCGCGGGCGGGGGAGTCATCGTCGACGTCGACGGCAACTCCCTCATCGACCTCGGCTCCGGCATCGCCGTCACCGGCGTCGGCAACTCGGCGCCGCGCGTGGTCGACGCGATCACCACGCAGGTCGCCGCCTTCACGCACACCTGCTTCACCGTCGCGCCGTACGACTCCTACGTCGACGTCGCCGAGGCGCTCAACCGCCTCACCCCGGGCGACCACGCCAAGCGCAGCGCCCTGTTCAACTCGGGAGCGGAGGCGGTGGAGAACGCGGTCAAGATCGCCCGCCACTACACCGGCAAGCAGGCCGTCGTCGCGTTCGACCACGCCTACCACGGCCGCACCAACCTCACGATGGGGCTGACCGCGAAGAACCAGCCCTACAAGAACGGCTTCGGCCCGTTCGCCCCCGAGATCTACCGCGCCCCGCTCAGCTACCCCCTGCGCGACGGCGGCCTCTCGGGCGCAGAGGCGGCCGAGCGCGCGATCACGCTGATCGAGAAGCAGATCGGCGCGAGCAACCTCGCCGCGATCATCATCGAGCCGATCCAGGGCGAGGGCGGCTTCATCGTCCCGGCCGACGGCTTCCTCCCCGGCCTCCAGGAGTGGGCCAACGCGAACGGCGTCGTCTTCATCGCCGACGAGGTGCAGACCGGCTTCGCCCGCACCGGCACCATGTTCGCCTCCGAGCAGTTCGGCATCGTGCCCGACCTGATCGTCACCGCCAAGGGCATCGCCGGCGGCCTCCCGCTCTCCGCCGTCACCGGCCGCGCCGAGATCATGGACGCGCCGCAGGTCGGCGGCCTCGGGGGCACCTACGGCGGCAACCCGCTCGCCTGCGTCGCCGCCCTCGCCGCGATCGAGACCTACGAGCAGGACGGCCTGGTCGAGCGGGCACGCCAGATCGGCGACATCCTGTTCGAGACGCTCGGCGCCCTGCGCGACGCCGATCCGCGCGTCGCCGAGGTGCGCGGCCGCGGCGCGATGGTCGCCATCGAGCTCGTCGACCCCGAGACCGGCAAGCCGGACGCCGCGCTGACCTCCGCCGTCGCCGCGGCCGCCCACGCGGCCGGCGTGGTGCTGCTCACCTGCGGCACCTACGGCAACGTCATCCGCTTCCTCCCGCCGCTGAGCATCCCGGACCACCTCCTCATCGAGGGGCTGGACGTCGTCGCGGAGGCGGTGGCCAACGCATGAGCGTCGTCGACACCGCCCCCGACCTGACGGCCCGCGAGAGCGAGCTGCTCGCCCGAGTCCCCGACGGCCTGTTCATCGCAGGGCGCTGGGAGGCCGGCTCCCAGGACCCGATCGAGGTCCAGGACCCGGCCACCGGCCGCGTGATCAAGCGCATCGCCAACGCGCGCCCGGAGGACGGCATCCGTGCTCTGGACGCGGCCGCCGAGGCGGCGGACGCGTGGGCGGCGACCCCGCCCCGCACCCGCGCCGAGATCCTGCGCCGCGCCTTCGACCTGCTGCAGGAGCGCCGCGACGACTTCGCGCTGCTCATGACGCTCGAGATGGGCAAGCCGCTCGCCGAGGCCAACGGCGAGGTCACCTACGGCGGCGAGTTCCTCCGCTGGTTCTCCGAGGAGGCCGTGCGCATCGCCGGCCGCTACGGCTCGAACCCCGAGGGCACGGGCACGATGGTCGTCTCGCAGCGCCCGGTGGGCCCGAGCTTCTTCATCACGCCGTGGAACTTCCCGCTCGCGATGGCGACCCGCAAGATCGCCCCCGCCCTGGCCGCCGGGTGCACCGTCGTCATCAAGCCGGCGGAGCTGACGCCGCTCACCACGCTGTTCTTCGCCCAGCTGCTGCACGACGCGGGCGTGCCGGCCGGTGTGGTCAACGTCATCCCGACGTCGACCTCCGGCGCCGTCTCCGCGCCGATCATCGCCGACCCGCGCCTGCGCAAGCTCTCGTTCACCGGCTCCACCCCGGTCGGCCGGGCCCTGCTCGCCCAGGCCGGCCAGAACGTCCTGCGCACCTCGATGGAGCTCGGCGGCAACGCGCCGTTCGTGGTCTTCGAGGACGCGGACCTGGACAAGGCGGTCGAGGGCGCGATGCTCGCGAAGTTCCGCAACATGGGCCAGGCCTGCACCGCCGCCAACCGGTTCATCGTGCACGAGTCGATCGTCGACGAGTTCGCGGCCCGTGTCACCGAGCGCGTGAACGCCCTGCGCGTCGGCCGCGGCACGGACGAGGGCGTCACCCTCGGCCCGCTGATCGACGACCGCGCGGTCGCCTCGATGGCCGCCCTGGTCGACGACGCCGTCTCGCGCGGCGCCCGCGTGCTGACCGGAGGCTCCGCGCCCGAGGGGGACGGCTTCTTCTTCGAGCCGACCGTCATCACCGACATCCAGCCCGGCAGCGAGATCCTCCGCGAGGAGATCTTCGGCCCCATCCTCGCCATCTCGACGTTCTCCACCGAGGAGGAGGCCGTCGCCAAGGCCAACGAGACCGAGTACGGCCTCGTCGGCTACGTGTTCACCCGCGACCTCGCCCGGGGCCAGCGCCTGATCGACAGCGTCGACACCGGGATGATGGGCCTCAACACCGGCCTCGTCTCCAACGCCGCCGCTCCGTTCGGCGGGGTGAAGCAGTCGGGCCTCGGCCGCGAGGGCGGCCTCGAGGGCATCCACGAGTACCTGAGCACGAAGTACACCCTCATCCCGGCCTAGCCGGATCCGGGCACGAGAACAGGCGACATGACCACCACGACTCCGCGCATCCTCGTCGGCTACACGGCGACCCCGGCCGGCGAGGACGCCCTCGCCGCGGCCGCGGCGCTGGCCGGCTCCACGGGAGCGCAGCTGGACGTCGTGGTGGTCCTGCCGCTGAACTCGCGCCCGACCATCGTCCCGAACGATCCCGGCTACGACGCCCTCCTGCGCGACACCGCAGAGGGCTGGCTGGCGGATGCCCGCTCCCGCATCCCACGTTCGGTGCCCTCGCGCGAGCGGGTCGTCTACGGCGACTCGCTCGCGGAGGGCCTGCTGACGGCCGCCGAGGCCGGCCGTGCCGCGCTCATCGTCGTGGGTGCAGCGCGCGACGGCCTCCTCGGCCGGTTCACCGTCGGCTCCGTCGCGGGGTCCCTCCTCCATGCGTCGCCCATCCCGGTGATGCTGGCCCCGGAGGGATCCCGCGCCACGGCGGCCCTGCTCGCCCGCGTGACCGGCATGGTCGGCACGCGTGAGGGCGCGGACGCCGTGCTCGCGACCAGCGCGCGGCTGTCGGC
>JAEWDJ010000308.1 GCA_023390155.1 Actinomycetes bacterium
CCATCCTGGGGCTGTCGGCTCCGCGCGAGGAGCTGGTGCTCCGCCTCGACGCGCGCGTGGAGCGGATGTGGGCGGACGGCCTCCTGGACGAGGTCCGCGCGCTGATCCCGCGGGGCATCGAGCGCGGGGTCACGGCCGGCCGGGCGATCGGCTACGCTCAGGCCCTCGCCGAGCTGCGCGGCGACCTGACGCGGTCCGAGGCGATCGCGCAGACGCAGCAGCTCACGCGACGTTACGCCCGCCGGCAGGTCAGCTGGTTCAAGCGCTACCCCGACCTCCACTGGCTCGCCTACGACGACCCGGACCTCGTGAGCGCGGCGCTCGCTAGGCTGTGAGCATGGCGACACTCCACTTCACCAAAGGCCAGGGCACGGGGAACGACTTCGTGCTCTACTCCGACCCGGACGGGCGGCTGCCGCTGACCGCCGCGCAGATCGCGGAGATCTGCGACCGGCACTTCGGGGTCGGCGCCGACGGCGTGATCCGCGCGGTGAAGTCGAAGCATCTGCCCGAGGGCGCCGAGGCGCTCGCGGAGGACGAGGCCGCCGAGTGGTTCATGGACTACTACAACGCGGACGGCTCGGCCGCCGAGATGTGCGGCAACGGCATCCGCGTCTACACGCGCTACCTGATCGAGTCCGGCCTCGTGGAGCTGGCCGACGGCGACACGCTCCCGATCGGCACCCGGTCGGGCGTGCGCGACGTGCAGCGCAATCTCACCGGCTTCCAGGTCGACCTCGGCCGCTGGGGACTCGACGGCGGCGAGCCGCTGGTGCGCGCCAAGGAGCTCCCCGTCGCGCGTCCCGGTCTCGGCATCGACATGGGCAACCCGCACGTCGTCGTCGCGGTCGCCGACGAGAGCGAGCTGGAGGCGGCCGACCTCACCTACATCCCGCACCTGGAGCCGGCACCGGAGGACGGCGCGAACGTCGAGTTCGTGGTCCCGCACGAGCCGCTGGTGAAGGACGGCGTCGGGCGCATCCGGATGCGCGTGCACGAGCGGGGGAGCGGCGAGACCCTCTCCTGCGGGACAGGCGCGGCGGCCGCAGCGCTGGCCGTGCGGTACTGGGCGGGCGAGGGCGCGCCCGACCAGTGGCGGGTCGACGTCCCGGGCGGCACGGTCGGCGTGCGGATGTTCGCGACCGAGGACGGCGAGCACGTCGCCCTCTCCGGCCCGGCGGAACTCGTCTACACCGGGACGCTCGAACTCGCCTGAACCGGCCGGCGCGGGCGGGAGCCCCGCACTCCGCGCCGAGCGGCGCCGGTCACGACGCGGTGCGTACCGGCCGGTGCGACCGCAGCACGCGGTAGCCCTTCGAGATCGCGGCCCGGGTGGTCTTGAGCTCGGGCATCGTCGCCTCGATCCAGCGCTGGAGCGAGTCGCTGCCCAGGTTGCGCTGCACCACGAGCCACGCGTCGGATCCGGGCTCCAGCCGCAGCAGCCACCGGCTCAGGATGTTGTGCAGCTCGTCCTTGCCGATGCGGATCGGCGGATTCGACCAGATCGTTGTGAACATCACGCCATCGGGAACATCATCGGGGGTCACCGGGTTAACATTGCTGAGACCGAGCTTCTGCGCATTCCTGCGCACCACATCCAGGGCTCGGGTGTTGACGTCGACGGCCCAGACCGTCGCATGAGGGGATTCGAGAGCAAGTGTGAGAGCCAGGGGCCCCCAGCCGCAGCCCAGGTCGAGGAACTGACCGCCGGGAGGCGCAGCGGGGACATGGTCGAGCAGGACTCTCGTTCCCGTATCGATGCGCTCGGGGCTGAAGATGCCGTTCGCCGTCGTCAGCTCGTACGTCTGGCCCGCCAGCCGTACGGTGATCGGCCGCAGGTTCATCTCGCTCTCGGGAGCCGTGGAAAAGTAGTGGTCTCCGCTCGCCATAAGAGGACCGTACAGGACGCAGGCGAACTGACAAACTGGGGTGGACCCGGAACGGGGACGAACGTATGACTGAACGAACCAACGTAGAAGAACACGACACCGACGACGTCGTCGCGCGCGTGCTGGCGACCGAGAAGAACCGCGCGAGCGTCACGCTCTTCGGGGCGGGCGCGCAGGCGCTCCAGGCGACCGGGACCGCGGACGGCTCGCACGACGGCGACCAGTTCGACCGGGAGGAGCGCGCGGCGCTGCGCCGCGTGACCGGCCTCTCGACCGAGCTCGAGGACGTCACCGAGGTCGAGTACCGGCAGCTGCGGTTGGAGAACGTGGTGCTGATCGGCGTGTACTCGCAGGGGACCCTGCAGGACGCCGAGAACTCGCTGCGCGAGCTGGCCGCCCTGGCGGAGACCGCCGGCGCGGTCGTGCTCGACGGCCTCCTGCAGCGGCGTCCGCATCCCGACCCGAGCACCTATCTCGGGCGCGGCAAGGCGGAGGAGCTGGCGGGCGTCGTCGCGGCGCTCGGAGCGGACACGGTCGTGGCCGACACCGAGCTCGCGGCCAGCCAGCGGCGTGCGCTCGAAGACGTGGTGAAGGTGAAGGTGATCGACCGCACCGCGGTGATCCTCGACATCTTCAGCCAGCACGCCAAGAGCCGCGAGGGCAAGGCGCAGGTCGAGCTGGCGCAGCTCGAGTACCTCCTGCCTCGTCTGCGCGGCTGGGGCGAGTCGATGTCGCGGCAGGCAGGTGGCCAGGTCGGCGGCGCGGGCGCGGGCATGGGCTCGCGCGGCCCGGGTGAGACGAAGATCGAGCTCGACCGTCGTCGCATCCACACGCGGATGGCGAAGCTGCGCAAGCAGATCGCCGGGTTCAAGCCCGCCCGCGAGGCCAAGCGCGCCAACCGCAACCGCAACTCGGTGCCGTCCGTCGCGATCGCCGGCTACACCAACGCCGGCAAGTCGAGCCTCCTGAACCGGGTGACCAAGGCGGGCGTGCTCGTCGAGAACGCCCTGTTCGCGACCCTCGACGCCACGGTCCGCCGCTCGGTGACCGCCGACGGGCGCCTGTACACGCTGGCCGACACCGTCGGCTTCGTGCGCAACCTGCCGCACCAGCTGGTGGAGGCGTTCCGCTCGACGCTCGAGGAGGTGGCCGACTCCGACGTCATCCTGCACGTCGTCGACGGCTCCCATCCCGACCCGGCGTCGCAGCTGGCGACCGTGCGCGACGTGATCGGCGAGGTCGGCGCCCGCGACATCCCGGAGATCGTGGTCTTCAACAAGGCCGACCTGATCGGCCCGGACGAGCGGCTCGTGCTCCGCGGGCTCGAGCCGGGCGCGATCTTCGCCTCGGCCCGCACCGGCGAGGGCATCGACGAGGTGCTGGCCGCCATCGCCCGCCTGCTGCCGGACCTCTCGGTGGAGGTCGACCTCCTCGTGCCGTACGACCGCGGCGACCTCATCTCCGCGCTGCACGAGCGCGGCCGGGTGCTCTCCACGGAGTACGCGGAAGAGGGGACGCGCATCCACGCGAAGATCATGCCGGAGTACACGGCGGTGTTCGAGCCGTTCGCGGTGTGACCGGCTGAACCGCCTCCCGACCCGAAGGCCGGACGGAGCGCGTGTGTCGAATGATGACGCACGCGATTCCGTCCGGCCTTCGTCGCAGGTAGATTCGGCACTCAACCGCAGCGGGCGACCGCTCGGTGGTGCGACAGCCGAGCCCGGCACCCGCCCGTGAAACCCCGAACCTCCCGGCCCGAGCGGCCGGTGGGTGGGGGTGTCCGTGCCGCTGATCGACCACCTGAGGACCCCATGAGCTGTACCACCGCGCGGTACTCGTTCGAGCTCTACCCGCCGCGCAACGAGCGGGCCGCCGCCGCGCTGCCCGCCACCATCGAACGCCTCGCCGCCGTGCGCCCGGACTTCATCTCGGTCACCTACGGCGCGAACGGCTCGTCGCGCACGTCGTCCCTCGACGTGCTGCGCCACATCCTGGAGCACACGGACGTGAGCCCCATGGCGCACCTGACCTGCGTCGGCTCCTCGCACGAGGAGGCGAACCGGCTGATCCGGGAGTTCCTGGACGCCGGCGTGCGGCGGTTCCTCGCGGTGCGGGGCGACCCGCCCGAGGGGGCGGCGCCCGGCGACGACGGGCTCGGCGACATCCGCAGTTCGGCGGAGCTCGTCCAGCTGATCCACCGGGTGCAGGCCGAGCGCGTGCCGTACGGCGAACTGCCCGTGCCCGAGCTCCACGCGCAGGCGGTGCTCGCGCACCGGGAGCACGTCCAGATCGCCGTCGCCGCCTTCCCGAACGGGCACCCGGCCTCGCACTCGCCCTCGCAGGACATCGACGCGCTCCTCGCCAAGCAGGCCGCGGGCGCGAACCTCGGGATCACGCAGCTCTTCTTCCACGCCGAGGACTACCTCTCCTTCGCGCAGAAGGCGAAGGACGCCGGGGTGACCTTCCCCATCCTCCCGGGCATCATGCCGGTCACCTCGCCGGCCCGCCTCACCCGGATGCTCGAGCTCAGCGGCGAAGACCTGCCGAGCGACCTCGCGATCCAGCTGGAGGTCGAGCCCACCGACGAGGGCCGGCGCGAGATCGGCATCGAGTGGGCGGCGCAGCTCGGCCGGCGCCTGCTCGACGGCGGCGCACCCGGCCTGCACCTCTACACCTTCAACCAGAGCGAGGCGGTGCTGTCGGTCCTCGACCGGATCGGCCTCCTGCCCGCGACAAGCGACTCCTCCTCCTGAACCGACCGAAAGGGAACCAGCATGACCTCCACCACCCGCCCCGCCTTCCCGGCCGGCACGATCCTCGGCTACCCGCGCATCGGCCGCCGCCGCGAGCTCAAGAAGGCCGTCGAGGCGTTCTGGGCCGGGGCCACGACCGCCGACGAGCTGGAGGCCACGGCCGCCCAGCTGCGTTCGGCGACCCGCGAGCGCCTCGCCGCGCTCGGGCTCGGCCGCGACGACGCCTCCATCCCCGAGAGCTTCAGCTTCTACGACCAGGTGCTGGACGCCGCCGTCACGGTGGGCGCGGTCCCGAGCCGCTTCGCGTCGCTCGTGGACGCCTCCGGCGCCGTCGACCTGGCCGGGTACTTCACGATCGCCCGCGGCGAGGGCGACAACGCGCCGCTCGAGATGACCAAGTGGTTCGACTCCAACTACCACTACCTCGTCCCCGAGATCGGCCCGGAGACCGACTTCCGGCTGGCCTCCGACCGGATCGTCCGCGACTTCGAGGAGGCCCGCGCGGCCGGCTTCGTGACCCGCCCGGTCATCGTCGGCCCGGTGACGTTCCTCCTCCTGAGCAAGGCGTCCGACGAGGCGCCGCAGGGCTTCCGGCCCCTCTCGCGCCTGGCGGACCTCCTGCCGGTCTACCGGGAGCTGCTCGGCCGCCTGGCGGCAGCCGGCGCGCCCTGGGTGCAACTGGACGAGCCGGCCCTCGTCAGCGAGAGCATCGAGGAGCCCCGCGCCGAGGTGCTGGAGGCGCTGCGCACGGCCTACGCCGACCTCGGCGGAACCGCCGAGCGCCCTGCGATCTTCGTCGCCGCGCCGTACGGCAGCCTCGACGACGCCCTGCCCGTGCTCGCCGCCTCGCCGGTGGAGGCGCTCTCGCTGGACCTCGTCCGCGGCTCCCTCCCCACCGGGCTGGACGCCGAGACGCGCACCGCCCTCGCGACGAAGACCGTGGTCGGCGGCGTGATCGACGGCCACAACATCTGGCGCGGCGACCTCGAGAAGGCGTTCGGCACGCTGACCGAGCTCCTCTCGCTGAGCCCGGACGTCGCCGTCTCGACCTCCACCTCGCTGCTGCACGTGCCGCACGACGTCGAGGACGAGCCCGCCCTCGACGCCCGGCTGGCGAGCTGGCTGGCCTTCGCCGACCAGAAGGTGGCGCAGGTCGCCGTGCTGGCCCGCGGGCTCGTCGACGGGCACGAGGCCATCCAGGCCGAGCTGACCGCGGCCACCGCCGCGCTCGCCGACCGTGCCGCCGCGCCCGGCGTGCGCGTGGAGTCGGTGCGCGCCCGCGAGGCAGCACTCACGGACGGCGACTTCCGCCGTGGCGCCTACGAGGACCGCCTGTCGGCGCAGGAGGCGGCCCTGGGCCTGCCCTTCCTGCCGACCACGAC
Organism: Actinomycetes bacterium; assembly: GCA_023390155.1. Lineage (GTDB taxonomy): Bacteria > Actinomycetota > Actinomycetes > Actinomycetales > Microbacteriaceae > Leifsonia. Next base: position 6,025 of record JAEWDJ010000308.1, read on the forward strand.
CATCGGCTCCTTCCCGCAGACCGGCGACATCCGCCGCTCCCGCGCCCAGCTGGTCAAGGGCCTCATCACCGAGGCCGAGTACCTGGCGCGGATGAAGGACGAGATCAAGCGCGTCGTCGACCTCCAGGAGGAGATCGGCATCGACGTGATCGTGCACGGCGAGCCCGAGCGCAACGACATGGTGCAGTACTTCGCCGAGAACCTGGACGGCTTCGCGGTCACCCAGAACGGCTGGGTGCAGTCGTACGGCTCGCGCTGCACCCGTCCGTCCATCCTCTGGGGCGACGTCTCGCGGCCGAAGCCGATCACCGTGGACTGGTCGACCTACACGCAGAGCCTGACGGAGAAGCCGGTCAAGGGCATGCTGACCGGACCGGTCACCATCCTCGCCTGGTCGTTCGTGCGCGACGACCAGCCGCTCGGCGAGACCGCGCGGCAGGTGGCGCTGGCGCTCCGCGACGAGATCGCGGATCTCGAGGCCGCCGGCATCCGCGTCGTGCAGGTCGACGAGCCCGCCCTGCGGGAGCTGCTGCCGCTCAAGCGCTCCGCGCAGGAGGAGTACCTCGACTGGTCGGTCGGCTCGTTCCGGCTGGCGACCGCCGGCGTCCGCGACGAGACGCAGATCCACACCCACCTCTGCTACTCGGAGTTCGGCGTGGTGATCGACGCCATCCGCAACCTGGACGCGGACGTGACCAGCATCGAGGCCGCGCGCAGCCGCATGGAGGTCGTGCACGACATCCAGAGCTCGGGCTTCGAGCACGGGATCGGCCCGGGCGTCTACGACATCCACTCGCCGCGCGTGCCCTCGGTCGCCGAGGTGACCGAGCTGCTGGAGACGGCGCTCGGCGCGATCCCGGGCCGGCAGCTGTGGGTCAACCCGGACTGCGGGCTCAAGACGCGCGGGTACGACGAGACGGTCGCGTCGCTCCGCAACATCCTGGAAGCGACGCGCGCGGTGCGCGAGCGCGCCTCGGTCGAGGCGTAGCGGCCGGCGCCGTATCGGGCCCGTGACCCGCCGTTTCCGCTCTGCGCGGACGGTGGGCCGCGGGCCCGTTCCCGTGCGCCAGGATGGGCGCATGGTGGAGCTGACCGACACGGAGTTCGAGAGCCTGGTCGACGATGTCTTCGACGCTCTGCCGGAGGAGATGGTGGGCGGGCTGCAGAACGTCGCGTTCCTCATCACCGACCAGCCGCCGGGAGAGCGGCCGCGGCTCTTCGGCCTCTACAGCGGACGCCCGCTGACGACGCGGGGCGTCTACGGCTTCGGCGAGCTGCCGGATCGGATCACCCTGTTCCGCAACAACCTGGAGGCGAGCTGCTCCAGCGTGGACGAGCTGCGTGCCCGGGTGCGCGTGACGATCGTGCACGAGATCGGCCACTACTACGGCCTCGACGACGCCCGCCTGCAGGAGCTCGGCTGGGCGTGACGCCCGGGGACGGGACTGCGGGCGGTCAGACCGCCCGCAGGACGGCGACGACCTTGCCCAGGATCTGCGCGTAGTCGCCCAGGATCGGCTCGAAGTTCGAGTTGCGGGGGAGCAGCCAGGTGTGGCCGTCGCGCTGGCGGAACACCTTGACCGTGGCCTCCTCGTCGAGCATGGCCGCGACGATGTCGCCGTTCTCGGCCGTGTTCTGCTGGCGGACGACCACCCAGTCGCCGTCGGCGATGGCGGCGTCGATCATCGACTCGCCCACGACCTTCAGCATGAAGAGGTCGCCGTTGCCGACGAGCTGGCGGGGGAGCGGGAACACCTCCTCCACCTGCTGCTCGGCCGTGATCGGCACGCCGGCGGCGATGCGGCCCACGAGCGGCACCATCGCGGCGTCGCCGACCGGGGTCTGGTTCTCGTAGTCGACGCTCTCGGACGAGGAGGACGGGAGGTCGATGAGGATCTCGAGCGCGCGGGGACGGTTCGGGTCGCGGCGGAGGTAGCCGCTCAGCTCCAGCTGGTTCAGCTGGTGCGTAACGGACGAGAGGGAGGAGAGGCCGACAGCGTCGCCGATCTCGCGCATGCTCGGCGGATAGCCGCGCTGGCTGACCGACTTCTGGATGACGTCGAGGATCGCCAGCTGCTTCTCGCTGAGGTTCTTGCGGCGGCGCGTGCCCCCGCGTGGAGCCTGGTTCTCGTTCGACACGCTCGTCCCTTCGTGAGCTCGACCGCATCCGCTCGTCTCGAATGTCGGTGGTGCCTGGAAAGGTGAACTCCAGACAATCGAAACTGTATCCACGATACGGCCGGAAGCAAACGTTTGTTCGAGTGTGTCTCGAAATCCGTGCGCTGATTTCTCGGCCGACTCGGCTCTTGCGGTTTCGGACATTCGAAGATACATTCGGAACACAGCTTCGCATCCGCGGGGCATGAGGAGGTCACGGAGCCATGAGCACGACGGTGATGGTGAGCAGCAACTCGGCGATGTCGGCGTTTCCGGCGGTGCCCGCGCTTCCCGCGGGCGCACGCACGCGCCTCCGCCTCACGCGCCGCGGACGCGCGGTGCTGACGGGCCTCGCGGCGCTCCCTCTCGTGATCGGCGCACTCGTCTTCGCCCTCAACGGCGGCGGTGCGGTGGCCACCGGCGAGCAGACCCACATCTCGTTCCAGCACGTCACGGTCGAGTCCGGCGACTCCCTGTGGACGGTCGCCGAGCGCATCGCCCCGAGCGCGGACCCGCGTGACGTCATCGCCGATCTCGTCCAGCTGAACGGGCTCGACGCCTCCGGTGTGGTCTCGCCGGGCCAGCAGCTCGCGGTTCCGACCAAGTACGAGCACTGAGCCGGGCGTCGTCACACGGGGTCTCCGCCCTGGTGCCGGTGGCTAGCATGGAAGGGTGACTTCCCTCTCCGACCTCCCGATCCGTGATGACCTCCGCGGGCGCACGCCGTATGGCGCCCCGCAGAAGTCCGTTCCCGTCGCCCTCAACGTGAACGAGAACACGCATCCGGTGCCGGAGGACGTCGCCGCCGACATCGTCTCCCGCGTGGCCGTCGCGATCACGGGCGTCAACCGCTACCCCGACCGCGAGTTCACCGAGCTCCGGGAGGCGTTCGCGCGCTACCTCGGGCACGGCCTCGACGCGAGCTGGATCTGGGCGGCCAACGGCTCCAATGAGGTCCTGCAGCACATCCTGCAGGCCTTCGGCGGACCGGGACGCAGCCTCCTGGGCTTCGCACCGACCTACTCGATGTACCCGCTGCTGGCCTCCGGAACCGGGACACGGTGGATCGCGGGCGAGCGCGACGCCGAGTACGAGTTGACGCCCGAGACCGCGGCGGCCGAAATCCGCCGTGCCGACCCGGACATCGTCATCCTCTGCTCCCCGAACAACCCGACGGGGACCCCGCTCGACCTCGCGACGATCGAGGCGGCGTACGACGCCGCCCGCGGCATCGTCGTCGTCGACGAGGCCTACGCCGAGTTCATGCCCGAGGGCGAGCCGTCGGCGCTCTCGCTGCTGGAGGGGCGCCCGCGTCTGCTGGTCTCGCGCACCATGAGCAAGGCGTTCGCCTTCGCCGGCGCCCGCGTCGGCTACCTGGCCGCCGACCCGGCGGTGGTCGACGCGCTGCGGCTCGTGCGGCTGCCGTACCACCTCTCGGCACTCACGCAGGCGGCGGCGCTGGGCGCCCTCGCGCACGCGGACGAGATGCTCGCGATGGTCGGCGAGATCCGGCTCCAGCGCGACCGCCTCGTCTCGGAGCTGGGCCGCCTCGGCTACACGCCCCACCGCAGCGGCAGCAACTTCGTGCTCTTCGGCGGCGTCGACGACCCGCACGCGGTGTTCGAGGCGCTCCTGGAGCGCGGCATCCTCATCCGCGACGTGGGCATCCCGAACCACCTGCGGGTCACCGCGGGCACGGAGCCCGAGACGACCGCCTTCCTCGAAGCGTTGGCCGCCCTCGGCCGACCGGCCGGATCCGCTCCCGCCGTCCCAGTAAACTCGCAGTCATGACCAATCGCACCGCGACTCTGCAGCGGGAGACCAGCGAGTCGAGCATCGAGCTCAGCCTCGACCTCGACGGCACCGGCGCGTCCGACATCGCGACGAGCGTGCCGTTCTACGACCACCTCCTCACGGCGTTCGCGAAGCACTCGCTGACCGACCTGCGCGTGCGGGCGAACGGCGACACCGAGATCGACGTGCACCACACCGTGGAGGACGTCGGCATCGTCCTCGGCCAGGCGATCCGTCAGGCGCTCGGCGACAAGAGCGGCATCTCGCGCTACGGCGACGCCGTCGTCCCGCTCGACGAGGCGCTCGTGCAGGCGGTCGTGGACCTCTCCGGCCGCCCCTACCTCGTGCACACGGGGGAGCCGGTCGGCTTCGAGTTCCACCTGATCGGCGGCCACTTCACCGGTTCGATGGTCCGCCACGTCTTCGAGGCCATCTCCTTCAACGCGGCGATGACCACCCACGTGACGGTGATCGGCGGGCGCGACCCGCACCACATCGCCGAAGCGGAGTTCAAGGCGTTCGCGCGCGCGTTCCGCCAGGCGAAGGCGCTCGACCCGCTGGTGTCGGGCATCCCTTCGACCAAGGGCGCGCTGTGAGCACCACGGGCACGCCGGACGTCGTCGTCTTCGACTACGGCTCGGGCAACATCCACTCGGCGGTCAAGGCGCTGGAGGCGGCGGGCGCGAACGTCGAGCTCACCGGCAACCGCCGGCGCGCGCTCGAGGCCGACGGCCTGCTGGTGCCCGGCGTCGGAGCGTTCACCGCGGTGGTCGACGCGCTCCGTGCCTCCCACGGCGACGAGGTCATCGACCGCCGCCTGGCGGGCGGGCGCCCGGTGCTCGGCATCTGCGTGGGCATGCAGGTCATGTTCGAGCGCGGTGTGGAGCACGGCGTGGAGACCGAAGGGCTCGGCGAATGGCCGGGCACCGTCGACCTCCTCGCCGCCGAGGTCGTCCCGCACATGGGCTGGAACACCGTCGAAGCGCCGGAGGACTCCGCCCTGTTCGCGGGCCTCCACGACGAGCGCTTCTACTTCGTGCACTCCTACGCCGCGCAGGACTGGACGCTCGAGCCCTCCGGCCCCTTCCCGAAGCCCCGCGTCACCTGGGCCGAGCACGGCCCGCGCTTCGTCGCCGCCGTGGAGAACGGCCCGCTGAGCGCCACCCAGTTCCACCCCGAGAAGTCCGGCCGGGCCGGCATCCAGCTGCTGCGCAACTGGATCGGCACCCTCTAGCCGGCGCCTCCGCGCCCCACCCGTCCGCGGACAGCGGACCCGAACGAGGAAACACAGTGAGCGAATTCAACAAGACGCCGAAGCTCGTCCTGCTGCCGGCGGTCGACGTCGCCGACGGCAAGGCGGTGCGCCTGACGCAGGGCGAGGCCGGCAGCGAGACCAGCTACGGCGACCCGGTCGACGCCGCCGCCGAGTGGGCGGACGCGGGCGCGGACTGGATCCACCTCGTCGACCTGGACGCGGCGTTCGGGCGCGGGTCGAACCGGTCCCTGCTGAAGAAGGTCATCCGGCAGGTCCGCGGCGTCAACATCGAGCTCTCGGGCGGCATCCGCGACGACGAGTCGCTGGAGCAGGCCCTCGAGATCGGCGCCACGCGCGTGAACCTCGGCACAGCGGCGCTGGAGAACCCGGAGTGGGCGGCCCACGTCATCGGCCAGTACGGCGAGGCGATCGCGGTCGGCCTGGACGTGCGCGGCACGACCCTCGCGGCGCGCGGCTGGACGCGCGACGGCGGTGACCTGTGGCAGGTGCTCGACCGCCTCGAGGAGGCCGGCTGCGCGCGCTACGTGGTGACGGACGTCACCAAGGACGGCACCCTGCGCGGCCCCAACATCGACCTCCTGCGCCAGGTGATGGACCGCACCGAGCGTCCCGTCGTCGCCTCCGGCGGCATCGCGAACCTCGACGACATCGCCGCGCTCCGCGAGCTCGTCCCGCTGGGCCTCGAAGGCGCGATCGTGGGGAAGGCGCTCTACTCCGGGGCGTTCACCCTGCCCGAGGCGCTGGATGTCGCGGGGTACTGAGCCGGACGACGGCCGGTCCCCGGGCGGTCCCACGGGTCCGACCGGTCCCACGGAGAAGGGCGCGGACCGGCTGCGGCACTTCGCGGCCTCGCTCGGCGACTCCGCCGGGCAGGCGTGGGAGGGCCGCCACTTCGACGACAACCCGTTCGGCGATGACGACGGGACCGCTCCACCCGCGCTGCTCGGCGCCCTTGCAGCGTTCCGGGCCGGCGAGGTCGGCGCGGAGGCGGTGGTGGACGCGCTCCGCGGGTCGCGCCTCCTGATCCCGCTCGTCGCGGAGCTCGGCGACGAGGGCACGACGGAGGCGGGCCTGACCGTCGACAAGTCGCAGGAGCTGTCGATCGTGACGGTCTCCGGGCCCGACGGGCGCAGCGTGCTGCCCGTCTTCTCCTCGGTGACCGCGATGCACACCTGGAATCCCGCCGCCCGGCCGGTGCCCGCCGACGGTCGGCGGGTGGCACTCGCGGCGGCCTCGGAGGAGACCGAGCTCGTGGTGCTCGACCCGACCAGCGAGACCGAGTTCGTGCTGCGCCGCCCCGCCG
>JAEWDJ010000362.1 GCA_023390155.1 Actinomycetes bacterium
CGTGTAGATCTCGTAGTTCTACGTATCATAAAAAAAAAAACGCGAGGGCCCGTGCCCCTGATCCCGGATCCCCATCCATTCCGACCTGACACCGGGGAAGGTGCGTCAGGGCGTATGGCTGGGAGTCCGGCGCCAGGGACTAGAACAGCCCCGGGATCACCTCCTCGTCGGTCTCTGCGAATGTGGATTCCTGCTCCGCCAGGTAGGTCTCCCAGGCCTGGGCGTCCCAGATCTCGGCGCGGCTGCCCGCTCCGATCACGACCAGGTCGCGGTCGAGCCCCGCGTACGAACGCAGCGTCTGCGGGATGGTCACCCGGTTCTGCTTGTCCGGCACCTCCGCGCTCGCCCCCGAGAGGAAGACGCGCAGGTAGTCACGGGCCTGCTTGCTCGTGACCGGGGCCTGGCGGATCTTCTCGTGCAGCGCCTCGAACTCGCGCTGGCTGAAGACGTACACGCAGTGCTCCTGGCCACGGGTCAGCACGAGACCGGACGCGAGCTCATCCCGGAATTTGGCCGGCAGGATGATGCGCCCCTTCTCGTCCAGCTTGGGGGCATGGGTACCGAGGAACATCGGACGCCTCCCCACTCTTCCGGCCCAAGGTTGCGGTGCGCCTCCACTTTACTCCACTTCCATCCACAAAGTCGCGCAATTCGGGAATATCGGCCCGAATGGGGGTGTTTTGGGCGCGGAAAATCAAGGAAATAGGCGGTGGAGGGAAGTGGAGGGAATGTGTGCCGACGGGGAGGGATCCGGGCATGAAAAAAGGCCGATCGCGAGGATCGGCCTTTCGGGTGGTGCGGAGTGGAGGGGGTTTGACGTGGAGGGGTTTGACGTGGAGGGGGCGGAGCGCCCGGAGGGTCAGCCCTGACCGTCCTGCCGCTTGTCCCAGCGGTCGTTGAGCTTGTCCATGAAACCGGTCTGGCCGCCGCGGCCCGCCTTCGCGCCGGCGCTCGGCGGCTTGGGTGCGTCGGGGTCGACGGCGACGCGCTTGCCCGGAGCGATCGCGAGGAGGACCCCGGCGAACATCACGACGAAGCCCAGAATGCCGACGATCGGCTGCTGGACGAAGACACCGGTGATCAGCACACCGACGCCGACGACGGCGATCAGCACGCCGAGGACGATCGACCGGTAGGCGGGGCGCACCCGCTTGCCGCCGACCTTCGCCACGAAGTCTGCGTCGTTCTGATAGAGGCTGCGCTCCATCTCTTCGAGGAGGCGCTGCTCGTGCTCCGAAAGCGGCATCCGTTTCCCCCTCTTTCTCGCGGGTTCTAGGCTCGTGTGGCTGATTGTAGCCGTGCGCCTCTGACTAGGCTAGGCGTGTGTCTGAAAGCATCCGATTCGTCGACCTGATCCAGTCCAGAATCGATGGATTCTTCGATGTCCGTGCCTCCATTCTCGTCTCGATCGCCGACGAACTCTCGCCGATCGCGGCGTTCTCAAGGGATTTTCTCAGCGGCGGGAAGCGCTTCCGCGCACTGTTCTGCTTCTGGGGCTGGCAGGCCGTGCGGACGGCCGGCGACGAGCCGGGTGACGCACCGGTCACGACCGGCGGGCCGCTCGACGCGGTCGTGTCGGTGGCGAGCGCGCTCGAGCTGTTCCACGCCGCGGCACTTGTGCACGACGACCTCATAGACAACTCGGACACGCGCCGCGGTGCGCCGTCGGCCCACCGGCGCTTCGAGCGCCTCCACGACGACGAAGGCTGGCGCGGCTCGGGCGAGTCGTTCGGACACGGCGCCGCGACGCTGCTCGGCGACCTGTTGCTCATCCTGAGCGACGAGCTGTTCGACGAGGGCCTGACCCAGGCGGTCAGCCCCTCCGCCCGCCGCGCCGCGCGCGCCGAGTTCAACCGCATGCGGATCGACGTGACGGCCGGGCAGTACCTCGACATCTTCGAGGAGATCGGCTGGGCCGGCCGGCCCGACTCCGACCAGCTCGCGCGGGCCGAGCGCGTGATCGTCTACAAGTCGGCGAAGTACAGCATCGAGTCGCCCTTGCTCATCGGGGCGAGCCTCGCCGGCGCGACGGTCGGCCAGCTCGACGCGCTGCGCAGGTTCGGCCTCCCGCTCGGGATCGCCTACCAGCTGCGCGACGACCTCCTCGGCGTGTTCGGCGACGCGGAGGTCACGGGCAAGCCGAGCGGGGACGACCTCCGCGAGGGCAAGCGGACCGTGCTGATCGCCCTCACCAGGGACGCGGTCCCGTCCGGCGTGCGCGCGACGTTGGACGAACTGCTCGGCGACCCGGACCTGACGCCGCAGCAGGTCGCCATGCTGCAGTCGACCATCCGTGAGTCCGGCGCCGTCGACACCGTCGAGCGGATGATCGCCGACAATGTAGCGCGGGCGATCGCCGCCCTGGATGCGGCGCCGATCGGCGACGCAGCCAAGGCGCAGCTGCGCGACCTCGCGATCACCGTGACGCGGCGCACCGCCTGATCGCGACGGCCGCCCGGTCGCTTCCGCGGGGACGGCTCAGGCCAGCGCCTGCGCCACCCGGCGGACCTCCGCCTTGCGGCCGCCGCGGAGCGCCTCGATCGGCGCGGTGCCGAGCGACTCCTCCTCCTGCAACAGCCAGTCGACGGCGTCCTCCTCGTTGAAGCCATTGTCGGCCAGGACCACGAGGGTGCCGCGGAGCTCGGGCAGCGGCTCGCCGTCGCGCAGGAAGACGGCGGGGACCTTCAAGACCCCGTCGATCCGCTTGGCCGCCAGCTGGCGGTCCTCGATCAGGCGGCGCACCCGGCTGACACCGAGGCCCAGCTGGTCGACGAGGTCGGGGATGGTGAGCCACTCGGTGGCCTGGACGTGCTCGTTCACCCCTCCAGCGTGCCACGTTCCGAGGCGCGGCACGCGCGGGCCCGATTGTTACGATCACGTAAACTGCTGTCACACCCGCCACATTGGTTGACTCCTCTTCTCTTCTGTGTCAGCGTGGGCAGCGGTGTGTCACTCGAAAGGGGGGTCCCATGTCCGCACGAGACGCCGAGGCCGCAGCGGAGCGCACGACCGCGCCGGAACGCGGGCGGCACTGGACCCGTTCGGTGCTCGGCACCGTCCCGATCGCCGTCGCGAGCTCCATCGCCGTGACGCTGAACCTCGTGACCCCCGCGCAGGCCGCCGTGCCGCAGACGGCGGAGCGGCCGCGCGAGAAGGCGCCGACGACCGGGTCGACCCGCGTGCTGCCCGCGGCCGGCGACACCGCGTCCGCGCCGCAGACGGCCGTGGCGGGCACCCCCTCCAGCTACACGGTCGCCTCGGGCGACACCGTCAGCGGCATCGCCGCGCGGTTCGGCGTCTCGACGGCGAGCCTGCTCGCCCTGAACGGCCTGAGCTGGAAGAGCCTGATCTTCCCCGGCCAGGTGCTGGCCCTCACCGGAGCGGCCGCCCCCGCGGCGGCACCCGCCCCGGCCCCGGCGCCTGCTCCCGCCGTCACGAAGTACGCGGTCGTCTCCGGCGACACGATCAGCAGGATCGCCTCCCGGTTCGGGGTGTCGACGGCGGCCGTGCTCAGCGCCAACGGCCTCAGCGCCGCGAGCCTGATCTTCCCGGGCCAGCAGATCACGATCCCGGGCATGACCTCCGCGGCCGTCGTGACCCCGGTGGCCGCTCCCGCACCGGCGCCCGTCGCCGCACCCGCTCCCCTGCCGAGCGCCGCGCCCGGCCAGGTCGTCCCCCTGACGGACGAGATGCGCGCCAACGCGGCCCTCATCGTCCGAATCGGCCGCGACGAGGGCGTGAGCGACCAGGGCATCGTGATCGCGCTGGCCGCGGCCGCCCAGGAGTCGGGCCTGCGCAACGTGCGCTACGGCGACCGCGACTCGCTCGGCCTGTTCCAGCAGCGGCCCAGCACCGGCTGGGGCACGCCCGAGCAGGTGCTCGATCCCGCGCGTGCCATCCGCGCCTTCTACGGCGGGACGGGCAACCCCAACCCCGGCCGCACGCGCGGCCTGCTCGACATCCCGGGGTGGAGCTCGATGAGCGTCACCCAGGCCGCCCAGGCCGTCCAGATCTCCGCTTTCCCCGACGCGTATGCCAAGTGGGAGACCTCCGCCCGCGCATGGCTCTCCCAGCTGGGCTGAGCGGAGTGGCCCGCCGAAGGTCACAGCCCGGTCACGGCCCTCGCCCACACCGGTGTTTTGCAGGGTTCACGCACCCGGTGTTCCCTAGACTCGATCCGTGACCACGAGCCAGACCGACCCCTTGATCGGCCGTCTCATCGACGGCCGGTACCAGGTGCGCTCGCGGATCGCCCGAGGCGGCATGGCCACCGTGTACCTGGCCACCGACCTCCGGCTGGAGCGGCGCGTCGCGATCAAGGTCATGCACGGGCACCTCGCCGACGACAGCACCTTCAAGAGCCGCTTCGTGCAGGAGGCCCGCTCCGCCGCCCGCCTCGCCCACCCCAACGTCGTCAACGTCTTCGACCAGGGCCAGGACTCCGACATGGCGTACCTGGTGATGGAGTACCTCCCGGGCATCACGCTGCGCGACCTCCTCAAGGACTACGGCAAGCTCACCCCCGAGCAGACGATCGACATCATGGAGGCGGTGCTCAGCGGTCTCGCCGCCGCGCACAAGGCGGGCATCGTCCACCGCGACCTGAAGCCCGAGAACGTCCTCCTCGCCGATGACGGGCGCATCAAGATCGGCGACTTCGGCCTCGCCCGCGCCGCGAGCGCCAACACGGCCACCGGCCAGGCGCTCCTCGGCACCATCGCGTACCTCTCCCCCGAGCTCGTCACCCGCGGCGTCGCCGACGCCCGCAGCGACATCTACGCGCTCGGCATCATGATGTTCGAGATGCTGACCGGCGAGCAGCCCTTCCAGGGCGAGCAGCCGATGCAGATCGCCTACCAGCACGCGAACGACGCCGTCCCGGCTCCCAGCAGCAAGAACCCCGCGGTCCCGGCCGAGCTGGACGAGCTCGTCCTCTGGGCCACCGAGAAGGACCCGGACCGTCGTCCGAAGGACGCCAGGGAGATGCTCGACCGGCTGTTCGAGGCGGAGAAGTCCATCCGCGGCGAGGCGGTCCTCCAGCCGACGATGGTGCTGCCGCCCGCCTTCAGCGCCGAGGACGGCGACACCCAGATCATCAACCCGGCCATCCGCCAGCAGGTCGCGGCGAACACGCCGTCCGCCGCGGACGCTCTCTCCGCCGCCGCCAAGCGCCGCCGCGGCAAGGGCTGGTGGTTGTTCGCCCTCATCATCCTGCTTGCCGGCGTCGCCGGGGGAACGGGCTGGTACTTCGGCTCCGGGCCGGGCTCGCTGGTCCAGATCCCGAAGCTCGTCAATGTCGCGCCGGAATCCGCCGCCGCACAGCTGAAGGAGCTGGGCTTCCAGACCAAGGAGGCACCCGAGTACTCGACGACCGTGCAGAAGGGACTCGTCTCCAGCACGGACCCCGGCGAGGGCTCCTCCGCCGCGCGCGGGAGCCTCGTGACCGTCCGCATCTCGCAAGGACCGGCGCCCATCACGCTCGGCGCCCTGGCCGGCACGACACTCGACCAAGCGAAAGCCGAGATCACCGGCAAGAAGGCGACCGTCGGCGACGTCGCGCAGCAGTTCGACGCCAAGGTCCCCTCGGGCACGGTCATCTCGGCCAGCGGAGCCCTCGACGGGCGCGACCTCTCCGGCGGCGGCGACTACTTCGAGGCCGCCTCCGTCAACCTGGTCGTCTCCGTGGGCGCCATCCCCGACGTCGCCGGCATGACCGTCGACGAGGCGACGGCCGCGCTGGCGAAGGTGAACCTGAAGGTCGGCGAGGGCCCGGAGAGCTACAGCGACACGGTCGAGAAGGGCGACGTCATCGCCGCGCACCCGCAGAGCCACGTCGTCAAGCCGAACGACACCCTCCTGCTCGAGACCTCGAAGGGACCCGAGCCCGTCCCGGTCCCGGACGTCGTCGGGAAGAGCTGGGATGTGGCCAAGAAGGCGTTGCAGGATGCGGGTTTCCAGCTCAAGTACAGCCCGATCGCGGACGTCGCCCCGGCCGCCTTCGTCGTTTCCAAGATCACGCCGGGTGGCGGCGAACAGGCGCCCAAGGGATCCACGGTCACCGTCAACTTCGCCGGGTTCTGACCCGGGAGAGTCGAAGAGCCCCGCCGTCCGAGGACGGCGGGGCTCTTCGCGTTGCGCGGCTCAGTCGTTGCCCAACTCCTCCGCCACGAGGAAGGCCAGCTCGAGCGACTGCATGTGGTTCAGGCGCGGGTCGCAGAGGGACTCGTAGCGGGTCGCCAGGGTCTCCTCGTCGATGTGCTCGGAGCCGCCGAGGCACTCGGTCACGTCGTCGCCCGTGAGCTCGACGTGGATGCCGCCGGGGTTGGTGCCGGCCGCGCGGTGCGCCTCGAAGAAGCCCTTGACCTCGTCGACCACGTCGTCGAAGCGACGGGTCTTGTAGCCGTTCGGCGTGGTGAGACCGTTGCCGTGCATCGGGTCCGTCACCCACAGGGGCAGCGCGTCGGCGCCCTTGATGGCCTCCAGCAGCGGCGGGAGGGCGTCGCGGATCTTGCC
>JAEWDJ010000402.1 GCA_023390155.1 Actinomycetes bacterium
GTACGTGCCGCCCGGCTTCGCCACGACGGTCCCGCCCTGGATGCGGATGGCGCCGCTCGCGACACGGTTGCCGCCGCCGATCGCCGCGGCGCTCGAGCCGCCGGTGACCGTCAGCACGCCGGTTCCCGCGGCGCTCGTGTCCGTGATGATGAGCGTCGCGGTCGACGGCACGCCGAGGCCGGCGTTGCCGGCGGTGCCCGTGACCGTGAGCGCGTGCCCGTTGAGGTCGAGCGTGAGCGTCTTGCCGGCCGGGAGCGACGTGCTCCCGGTGCCGGTCACGTCGCCGCTCAGCTCGATCCCGGTGCTCGACCCCGCGAAGGCCGACGTGAACCCCGCCCAGTCGGCCGCGCCGACCGCGGATGCCGGCGCCACGGCGACCAGCGCCGCCCCCGCGCCGATGATCGTGGCCGACCCGACGGCCACGATGCGATGAATGAACCCCACTGCGTCTACTTCCTCTGGTGATTCCCGCGCCGGTGATATCCATTGCGCGAGTGATGCGAAAACTCCATGCTTCCGGGCGGGTATGGGCTGCGCGGGAGGGTGGTTCGGCTGATACGACGGCGGCGGGGCGGACGGCACCCGGACGGGGTACGCGCGCGCCCGCAAGCGCTGCGCCCGTGATGCCCTCTGCCGCACCCGGCGCCGCGCACGCCATACTGACCCCATGAGCCAGAGCCAGTCACGCACCGGAGAGAACGCCCTCGTCGCCTTCCTGAAGCGGCGGTGGCTGGGGGTGCTGCTCGTCGTGTTCCTCGTGATCGTGGCGATCCAGAACGCGGTGGGCGGCGACCGGGCCACGATCTTCCTGCTCTGGGGGCAGATCTCCATGCCGACCTGGGCGCTCGTGCTGATCGTCTTCGTGGTGGGCGCGATCGCGGGGTGGATCATGTCGCGCAACCGGGCGGAGCGCCGGCGGCGCTGACGGGGCGGGCGGCGCTGACGACTCGGGCGGCGCTGTCGAGGCGGGCGCCTCTCGCGGGCCGGTCCGCAGCGGTTGACGCGCCCTCCGGGCTGGGGTTCGGTGGGGTGGTGCGCGCCCCGCCGCGGTGCGCCGACCCAGAGCCGCCGGTGCTGAATCCCATCGCCGGGGGCTGTTGGACATCCCGTCCCCGAGCCGCGAACCTGGACCCATGGCCTACGAACCCGCTCCGAACCGCTACGACCGCATGCTGTACCGCCGCACCGGCCGCAGCGGCCTCGACCTGCCCGCGCTCTCCCTCGGCCTGTGGCAGAACTTCGGCGACGACCGCCCGATCGAGACGCAGCGCGCGATCGTGCGCCGCGCCTTCGACCTCGGGGTGACGCACTTCGACCTGGCGAACAACTACGGGCCGCCGTACGGCGCCGCCGAGATCAACTTCAGGCGCATCCTCCGGGAGGATCTGGCGCCGTTCCGCGACGAGCTGGTCGTCTCGTCCAAGGCCGGCTGGGACATGTGGCCGGGCCCGTACGGCCAGGGCGGCGGCAGCCGCAAGTACGTGCTCGCCAGCCTCGACCAGTCGCTGCAGCGCCTCGGCCTCGACTACGTCGACATCTTCTACTCGCACCGGCCCGACCCCTCCACCCCGCTGGAGGAGACGATGCAGGCGCTCGACACCGCCGTGCGCAGCGGCAAGGCGCTGTACGTCGGCATCTCGTCCTACGGTCCGGAGGAGACCCGGCGGGCCGCCGAGATCCTGCGCGAGCTGGGGACGCCGCTCCTCATCCACCAGCCGTCGTACTCCATGCTCAACCGCTGGATCGAGACGGAGGGGCTGCTCGACGCCGCCGGCGAGCTCGGCGTCGGCGTGATCGGCTTCACCGCGCTGGCGCAGGGGATGCTGACCGACAAGTACCTGAACGGCGTGCCCGAGGGCTCCCGTGCGGCCGGCGGCGGGTCGTTCGACCAGAGCTGGCTGACCGAGGAGGCCGTCGGCCGGCTTCGCGCGCTCAACGACATCGCGGCGTCCCGCGGGCAGACGCTCGCCCAGCTCGCCCTCGCCTGGGCGCTCCGCGACGAGCGCGTCACCTCGCTGGTGATCGGCGCGAGCAGCGTCGCCCAGCTCGAGCAGAACGTCGCCGCCCTCGACCGCCTCGACTTCACGGACGCGGAGCTCGCCGCGATCGACGAGCACGCGACCGACACCGGCGTCGACCTGTGGGCCGGCGCGCGCCGAGGCGAGCTGTGAGGCACGTCGTGTGAGCTCCCGCATCCCGCTCCCGGGGGACACTCGATGTTCCCTGATTGACTGCTTCCGGTTCTCCTTCGAGGGCTAGAGTCCGGGGGAAGTGGGCATGACGGCGATCATCGGGAGCGAGCGGCGCGCGGGCGTCGCGCCGCTGGCCGCAGTGCGCCCGTGGACCATCGCGATCGCCTTCGGCCTCGTCGCCGCGGCCGTGAGCGCCGCCGGGAGCTGGATCCCGTCCCTCTGGGGCGACGAGGCCGCCAGCGTCATGTCGGCGAAGCGGCCGGTGGGCAGCCTCCTGAACATGCTGACCCACGTGGACGCGGTGCACGGCTTCTACTACCTCGGGCTACACGGCTGGATCCGGCTGGCGGGGGACAGCGCCTTCGCCATCCGCCTGCCCTCCGCCGTCGCGATCGGCCTCGCGGTCGCCGCGATCACCCTGCTGGCGGGCAGGCGCGGCGGGCCGACCGCGGCGATCGCCGCGGGCATCGTCGGTACCGTGCTCCCGCGGATGACCTACGCCGGGGAGGAGGCGCGCTCCTTCGCCTTCAGCGCCGCCGCGGCCGCCTGGCTCACGGTCCTGCTC
>JAEWDJ010000462.1 GCA_023390155.1 Actinomycetes bacterium
GGGGGGGGGTGGCGGTGGAGGCGCCGGGGGGGGGGCGGGGGGCCTTCCTGGTACGGGACCTACGGGATCAGTTGTAGGTGCCCGGGGTGTAGTCGTCCGAGCTGAAGCTGTCGAAGTCGACGAAGCTCAGGTCGTTCTCGCTGAACGCGGAGTCATCGGTGAAGATGCGGTTCGGGTACCGCTCCGCCTTCGCCTCCTCCGTCGCCTCGACGGAGACGTTCCGGTAGCGCGACAGACCGGTTCCGGCCGGGATGAGCTTACCGATGATGACGTTCTCCTTGAGACCGATCAGCGGGTCGGACTTGCCCTCCATCGCCGCCTGCGTCAGGACGCGGGTGGTCTCCTGGAAGGACGCGGCCGACAGCCACGACTCGGTCGCCAGCGAGGCCTTGGTGATACCCATGACCTCCTGACGGGCGGACGCCGTCTTCTTGCCCTCCTGCAGCGCAGCGCGGTTGATCTCGTTGTACCGCGAGCGGTCGACGAGCTCACCCGGCAGCAGGTCGGTGTCGCCGTGGTCGACGACGGTGACCTTGCGGAGCATTTGGCGGACGATGACCTCGATGTGCTTGTCGTGGATCGGCACGCCCTGCGAGCGGTAGACGCCCTGGACGCCGCCCACGAGGTGCTTCTGCACCTCGCGGACACCCTTGACCCGGAGGACCTCCTTCGGGTCGACGGTGCCGACGATCAGCTGCTGGCCGAGCTCGACGCGCTGGCCGTCCTCCACGAGGAGGGTCGAGCGCTTCAGCACGGGGTAGACGTGCGGCTCGTCGCCGTTGTCCGGGGTCAGCACGACCTTGCGGGACTTGTCCGTCTCCTCGATGACGATGCGGCCGGCGGCCTCGGCGATCGGGGACGCACCCTTGGGGGTACGGGCCTCGAACAGCTCCTGGACGCGCGGCAGACCCTGGGTGATGTCGTCCGCGGAGGCCGAACCACCGGTGTGGAAGGTACGCATGGTCAGCTGCGTGCCGGGCTCACCGATCGACTGGGCCGCGATGATGCCGACGGCCTCGCCGATGTCCACCAGCTTGCCGGTCGCGAGCGAACGGCCGTAGCAGGCGGCGCAGACGCCGACCGCGGACTCGCAGGTGAGCACCGAGCGCACCTTGATGTCCTGC
Source organism: Actinomycetes bacterium (assembly GCA_023390155.1). GTDB lineage: Bacteria > Actinomycetota > Actinomycetes > Actinomycetales > Microbacteriaceae > Leifsonia. The sequence continues at coordinate 1,125 of JAEWDJ010000462.1, forward strand.
ACGCCGGCGGCGACCAGCTTGTCGATGAGCACGTCGCCCACGTCGTCACCGGCGGCGGCGACCACGGTGCCGTCGGGCGAGACCGCGTCGGCGGCCAGCGTCCGGGCGAACACCGAGTTCTCCACGTTCGGGTCACGGGTGAGGGTGCCGTCCTCGCCGACCGTCGCGATCGGGAGGTCGAGGCCCTTGGTCGTGCCGCAGTCGTCCTCTCGGATGATGACATCCTGCGAGACGTCCACCAGACGACGGGTCAGGTAGCCCGAGTCCGCCGTACGGAGGGCCGTGTCGGCCAGACCCTTACGGGCACCGTGCGTCGCGATGAAGTACTCCGCCACCGACAGCCCCTCGCGGTACGAGGAGATGATCGGGCGCGGGATGATCTCACCCTTCGGGTTGTTCACCAGACCACGCATACCGGCGATGTTGCGCACCTGCAGCCAGTTACCACGGGCGCCCGACGTGACCATGCGGTTGATGGTGTTGTCGGCCGGGAAGTTGGCGCGCATGGCCTCGGCGACCTCGTTGGTGGCCTCGGTCCACAGCTTCACCAGCTCCTGGCGACGCTCGAGGTCGGTCGTGAGACCCTTCTCGAACTCGGCGGTGATCTTCGCGGCCTTCTTCTCGTAGCCGGCCACGATCTGCGGCTTGTTCGGCGGCGTGAGGATGTCGCTCAGGGCCACGGTCACACCGGAGCGGGTGCCCCAGTAGAAGCCGGCGTCCTTGATCCGGTCGAGCGCCGCAGCGACCTCCACCTTCGGGTACCGCTCGGCGAGGGCGTTGACGATCGACGAGATCATGCCCTTGTCGGCGACGGCCTCCACGTAGGGGTAGTCCACCGGGAGCGCCTCGTTGAAGAGGGCGCGGCCCAGCGTGGTCTCCACGATCGCGGTGACCGGCTCGGCACCGGTGTCCGCCGCGTCGGAGGGCACGTAGTTGTCGAGACGGATCTTGACGACCGCGTTGAGGTGCAGCGAGCCCTGGTCCTTCGCGAGGATCGCCTCGGAGACCGAGGAGAACGCGCGACCCTCGCCCACGGCGCCCTCGCGGACGGTGGTGAGGTGGTGCAGACCGATGATCATGTCCTGCGAGGGCAGGGTGACCGGGCGGCCGTCGGACGGCTTCAGGATGTTGTTCGAGGCGAGCATCAGGATGCGGGCCTCGGCCTGGGCCTCCACCGACAGGGGCAGGTGCACGGCCATCTGGTCGCCGTCGAAGTCCGCGTTGAACGCGGCGCAGACGAGCGGGTGCAGCTGGATGGCCTTGCCCTCGACGAGCTGCGGCTCGAACGCCTGGATGCCCAGACGGTGCAGCGTGGGGGCGCGGTTCAGGAGGACGGGGCGCTCGCGGATGATCTCCTCGAGCACGTCCCACACCTGCGGGCGTGAACGCTCCACCATGCGCTTGGCGGCCTTGATGTTCTGAGCGTGGCTCAGGTCGATCAGGCGCTTGATCACGAACGGCTTGAAGAGCTCCAGCGCCATCTGCTTGGGCAGACCGCACTGGTGCAGCTTGAGCTGCGGACCCACGATGATGACCGAACGGCCCGAGTAGTCGACGCGCTTACCGAGCAGGTTCTGGCGGAAGCGACCCTGCTTTCCCTTCAGCATGTCGCTGAGGGACTTCAGGGCGCGGTTGCCGGTACCTGTGACGGGACGACCGCGGCGGCCGTTGTCGAACAGGGCGTCGACGGCCTCCTGCAGCATGCGCTTCTCGTTGTTCACGATGATCTCGGGAGCCCCGAGGTCGAGCAGGCGGCGCAGACGGTTGTTGCGGTTGATCACGCGGCGGTACAGGTCGTTCAGGTCGCTGGTCGCGAAGCGGCCACCGTCGAGCTGGACCATCGGGCGCAGCTCCGGCGGGATGACCGGGACGACATCGAGGACCATCGCGGCCGGCGAGTTGCCGGTCGCGAGGAACGACGACACCACGCGCAGGCGCTTGATCGCACGGATCTTCTTCTGGCCCTTGCCGGTGGCGATCTGCTCGCGGAGCAGCTCGGCCTCGGCGTTCAGGTCGAAGGCCTGCAGGCGGCGCTTGATCGACTCGGCACCCATGTAGGCCTCGAAGTACAGGCCGTAGCGGTCAACGAGCTCGTTGAAGTCCGCGTCCTCGGGCTTGAGGTCGCCGACCTTGAGGGTGCGGAACGACTCCCACACGCGCTCCAGACGGGCGATGTCCTCGTCGAAGGACTTGCGGATCTGACCCATCTCCTTCTCGGCGGTGTCCTTGACGCGACGCTTCTGGTCGGCCTTGGCACCCTCCTCCTCGAGCGCGGCGAGGTCGACCTCGAGGCGCTGGAGGCGGTCGGCGACGCGGGCGTCGCGCTGGTCGGACAGGGTCTTGATCTCGAGGCGGAGCTCGTTCTCGAGGCCGGGCATGTCGGCGTGACGGCCCTCCTCGTCCACGTCGATCACCATGTAGGCGGCGAAGTAGATGACCTTCTCGAGGTCCTTCGGAGCCATGTCGAGCAGGTAGCCGAGGCGGCTGGGCACACCCTTGAAGTACCAGATGTGCGTCACCGGGGCGGCGAGCTCGATGTGGCCCATGCGCTCACGACGGACGGAGGACTTGGTGACCTCCACGCCGCAGCGCTCGCAGACGATGCCCTTGAAGCGGACGCGCTTGTACTTGCCGCACGAGCACTCCCAGTCGCGGGACGGTCCGAAGATCTGCTCTCCGAAGAGTCCGTCCTTCTCGGGCTTGAGCGTGCGGTAGTTGATGGTCTCCGGCTTCTTGACCTCGCCGTAGGACCAACGGCGGATGTCGTCGGCGGTCGCCAGGCCGATACGCAGCTCGTCAAAAGTTGTTGCGTCGAGCAATGTTCACTCTCTCCTGTAAAGAATTCGTCAGGTGGGTCTGGCTACCGGGTCAGATCTCGTCGATCGACGACGACTCGAACCGGGAGGAGATGTTGATGCCGAGCTCCTCCGCAGCGCGGAAGGCCTCGTCGTCCGCGTCGCGCAGGCTGACCGCCTGGCCGTCGGCCGACAGGACCTCCACGTTCAGGCAGAGCGACTGCATCTCCTTGATGAGGACCTTGAAGGACTCCGGGATGCCCGGCTCCTGGATGTTCTCACCCTTGACGATGGCCTCGTAGACCTTCACGCGGCCGAGGATGT
>JAEWDJ010000477.1 GCA_023390155.1 Actinomycetes bacterium
GCCCCGCACTCGCCTCACTTGTACTGGGCGAGCTGACGCTCGAGCGAGCTCTGCGCGTCGCCGAGGATGGACGTCACGTCACCGCCGGAGCGGATGTCCGCGAACGCCTTGTTGACGACCGTCTCGAAGTCGGCGTAGCCGATGGACGAGGGTCGGCGGGCGGCGTGCTCGTCCGAGTCGGTGGTCAGCAGGTTGCCGTACTGAGCTGTCTGCGCGGGCGCGACACCATCGATGTAGTGGATGTACTTCGGGTACGCCTTCTGGTTGACCGGCGGGAGGTTGAACTTGGTGGAAGTCCCGACCGCTGCGTCACTGTTCAGCGAGAGGTATCGGGCGAACTCCTGCGCGGCCTCCTTGTGCTGGCTGTACGCGCTGACCCCGACCGCCCACGAGTCCGTCGGCGTGACGACCTTGCCGCCCTCGGCGTACGGGAGCGGCGCCATCCCCCACTTGTCCGCGAGGGCGCTCTTCTGCAGGTCCGTGATCCGCGCCGGACCCGCGACATAGAACGCCACCTTGCCCGACTTGAAGAGGTCCGGCATCTGCGCCGACTGGATGCCCTTCGGGGACAGCCCGTCGGCGTAGAGGCTCTTGTACCACTCGCCGAACTTCTTCCACGCGGCGGTGTCCACCGACGGGGTCAGATTGCCGCTGCCGGAGAGGCCCGTTCCCGCACCCATCGACATGAGCACCGGCTGGAGGGCGTAGTACGCGTCCACCTGCTCGAACGCGAAACCGTACTGCGCGCCGGCGCTCTGCGCCTTCGTCGCGGCGTCCAGCGTCTCCTCCCACGTCCATCGGCTCGCGTTGTCGGCGCCGGGGGGCGTCACGCCTGCGGCTGCCAGCAAGTCCTTGTTGTAGAACAGGAAGTTGTCACTGGTCCACAGCGGATAGGCCCACTGCTTGTCGTTCCAGGTGACGGACTTGACGCCGCCGGCGGTGAGGTCTTCCTTCATGGTCTTGGCGTCAGCGGACTCGTCGACCAGGAATCCCTTCTGCACCATGGAGGGCAGCCGCGGCGGGTCGACGGCGATGAGGTCGATCGACGAGTCCTTCGACCCCAGTCGCGCCTGCGTCTGGGCCGCGATCTCGGTGAACGGGATCACCTGCAGGTCGACCTTGATGTTCGGGTGGTCGGCTTCGAACGACGTGATCACATCGTCGTAGACGCCCTGGTGGGGAGTGACGAAGGTGATCGTCTGCGTGCCTGTGGGGCTCGATGCGGACCCACTGTTCGCGGTACAGCCGGCAGTGAGCGACATCGCCGCGGCGGCGACGACGGCGCCCGCGACTCTGGCGGTTCTATTCATGCTAGGTTCCTCTTTCGGTGGGGACTGCCAGGCGTCTTCAGTGTTCGCCAACTCGGTCGGCGCCTGGTGGTTCTCATTCATGGGATAGGTGCAGCCGCAGGAGCGGCGACGGACGAGCTGCACGTCACAGGTGATGTGCTTGGTCTCGTCCGCGTCTAGGGGGCGCGCCAACGCCACGGCGTGGCGCGCGATCTCGGGGAACGGTTGAGTGACGGTCGTCAGAGGCGGCGTGCTGAAACGCGATTCGTCGGTCCCGTCGAAGGAGATGACGGCGACATCCTCCGGCACCCGGATGCCGCGCTCGGCGGCTGCCGCGAGCAGGCCGATCGCTTGCTGTTCGCTTGCGACCAGAACGGCATCGGGGATGCTTCCGTCGAACAGAGCTTCCGCCGCGGCGTATCCACCGGCCCGGCTGAAGGGTGCCTGGATCAGGAGATCATCGCCGTTCGGCAGGCCTGCCGCCTTCAGGGCTTTGCGCCATCCGCCGATGCGCTCGACCGCCGTGAAGAGTGCGGACGGCCCAGCCACCGTGGCGATCCGCTTGTACCCGTGACCGATCAGGTGCTCGGTCGCGATCACGGCGCCCTCGAAGTTGTCGACCACCACGGACGCGACGCCGAGTGAGGGGTCGTAACGGTCGAGCACGACGACGGGGATGCCGGATGAGAGCGCCTGCTCGACGTGCGCGTGGTGCCCGACGCCGACGTAGAGGAGTCCGTCCACCTGGCGTTCGATGAAACTGTTCACGAGGCGCGCTTCGCGCTCCCCGCTTTCCGCCGAGTTCCCGACCAGGAGAACACGACCGCTGGCGAAGACCTCGTCCTCGATCGCCCGGCCGAGGGCGGCGAAGAACGGATTCGCGATGTCGGGCACGACGAGGCCGAGGGCCCCCGACGAGCCGCTGGCGAGCGCCTTCGCGATCGTGTTGGGACGGTAGCCGGTCGCCTTGATCGCCTCCAGCACCCGGAGCCGAGTCGCCGCCGCAACGGGTCGAGGCCCGTTGTTGACGACGTAGCTGACGACCGCCTCCGACGTCCCTGCCGCGCGGGCGACGTCTCCGCGGGTGACTCGCTTGGCCGTCATGCGATCGCTCCGGCCTGAGCGAGGCGCCGCTCCACCTCGACAGCGGCTGCATACGACTCGGCGGCTCCCGGTCGCTCGACGGACAGGGATGCGGCGGCCGAGGCCCACGTCATAGCCGTGGGGAGGTCCTCTCCCAGCGCCAGACGCGCGCACAGAGAGCCGACGAAGGCGTCTCCTGCACCGGTCGTATCCACGACGTCGTCCACCTGGAAGCCGGCAACGCTCCACACCGTGCTCCCGGCCGCCGCGACACTGCCGGCAGCGCCGAGCGTGATCACGACCGATCGTGAGACCGATGCCAGCTGCGGGAGCAGCTCGGTCGCAGATCCCGGGTTCAGCCCGAGGTTCGAGGCCACCGCCTGCGCCTCGTGCTCATTGACGATCAACGGATCGCAGATCTGAAGCACGTCGGAACGGACGTCGATCACCGGTGCGAGGTTGAGGACGAACCGGGCACCCGACGCGTGCGCGCGCCGTGCCGCGTGCTCCAGAGAGGCAGCGGGCGTCTCTCCTTGGGTGAGCACCACGAGCGGCGCGCCGTGGGTGTCGAACTCGGCGTCGACATCCGCCGGAGCGAGTCGGGAGTTGGCGCCGGCGTCCACGATCACCCAGTTCTCGCCACCGGCGTCCACGGCGATGGCCGCGCTGCCGGTGGCATAGCCCGCCTCGTCCGCAATGCCATCCGTTCGCACCCCGGCGGACCGGAGGGCGACGACGGCATCGGCGGCCGCAGCATCAGCGCCGACCTTCGCCAGGAAGCGGACGTCGGCGCCGGCTCGTGCCGCGGCCACGGCCTGGTTCGCACCCTTGCCCCCGAGCCCGCGGCGCGACGCGAGAGCGCTCACGGTCTCGCCCGGCCGCGGGAACTCGTGCACGAACTGGACGTGGTCCTGGTTCACGGAGCCGACGACGAGCACGTCTGTGCTGGGAGTCGCAGGTGCGGGCCGCTCGTTCATCGTGTCCTCTCTGACGAAAAGTAAATGCAATCTACGCGCATTGTCTACGCGCGTCAACACCGAGTACGACTCCACACGCGCGTCACAGGTCGAGGACGAGTTCCGACGACCTGGCTCCGGAACAGCACACGTACATGCGGTCGTTCCTGGCCTGCTCCTCCGCCGTCATCACCAGGTCGCGATGGTCGGGGACGCCTCGGATCACCTTCACTCGACACGAGCCGCAGACGCCCTCCTTGCACGAGAACGGAATCTCGACGCCGGCAGCGAGCAAGGTGTCCAGCACCGTGTCCCCGCGCTTGACGTCGAGCGATGTCTTCGAGCGCTGGAGAGTGACCGTGAACCCGCCATCGGTCGCAGGCGCGCCGGCGCCGTGGAACAGCTCGGCATGCACCGATCCCGGCGGGCGGTCTGCCGCAGCCGACAGGAACGCCTCCACCATCCGCTCCGGTCCGCAGCAGTAGAAGTGTGTGCCCCCCGGAGCGGACGCGACGACCTCATCGAGGTCGAGCCGGCCACCCGGGGAGTCGCTGAGGTGGACGCGTATCCGACCCGGCCGCTCTTGTTCGAGCTGCTCGAAGTCCCTCACGAACGCGAGGCTCTTCCGGTTGCGCGCGGCGTAGTGCAGCTCCCAGGACCGCCCCAGGCGATCGAGACGGGCGATCATCGCCCGCAACGGCGTGATGCCGATTCCCCCGGCGATGAGGACGCTGTGCCCGGCGGATTCGTCCAACGGGAAGTTGTTCCGCGGCGGGCTGACCTGCAGGCGGTCTCCGACTCGCAGCTGCTCGTGAACATACGCGGATCCACCCCGGCCGTCGGGGTCCTTGTTGACGGCAACGACATACCGGTGCCGTTCGGCCGGGTCGTTGGTCAGCGAGTAGCTGCGCGTGAGCTCGGGGGTGAGCAGCAGATCGACGTGCGCACCCGCACCGAAGGGCGGAAGATCGCTGCCGTCGACAGCGGCCAGCTCCACCGAGTGGATCCCCTCGGCCTCGCGGCGGATGGCCTCGATCCGGAGCTCGAGCACCGGAGGTCGATACATCAACGGCTCGTGCGGCTCCGGCGGGAGCTCGACGCCGATCGGGTCGCCGGGCTGTACGACTCCCCCGGCGATGACCACGCTCATCACTCCCGCTTTGCGCTCCAGACCGGAGGGCGTGGAGACGGCGACAAGCTTCAGCAGGCCCGCCTGGAAATCCTCGACCTGGACACACGGGTTGCGCAGCCCCGTCAGTTCGATCACCGCATCGGACCCGAAGTGCAGCCGGGTTCCGGTCGGGAGCGCGAGGAGATCCACTCCCCTCGTCGCGATATTCTCGCCGAGATCGCCTGGTCTGACGACATGACCCTTCTCGTCGAGCTGGTCGAAGAGTTCGGCCTGGATCACGTGTACCTGACGCAGGTTGGGTCGCGCCCCGAACCGTTTGATGTGGTACTGATGCTGGTCCGTCGCGCCCGCGTGCGCGTCACCCTCGACGCCGAAGTCCTCGATCAGACGGATCCTGTCGACCGGCCCCTTGCTGAAGGTGTGCTTGCTGCTCACCTGAACACCGACGACCTGGCCGGTGCGGTCGACAACGGGTTTCCGAATCATGGAAATGATGTTTCCAGATTAAGCGAGCCGCCGCATCGGGTTTACATGGAATTTACGTCCGAGCCCCCGAGCTCCTCCGACATCTCGGAAGCGGCGCGAGCCACGAGCTCGAGCGTCCGCGCCTTCGCCTCGCCACTCCCCAACCGCCCGGCCGATCCGGCCACGGTGACACTCGCCGCGACGCGCCCCGTCGAGGTGAAGATCGGAAACGCCGCCGCCCATACGCCGGCGTCCAGTTCATCGTCCGCGACGTCGTAGCCGACCTCGCGGACACGCTCGACGCGGCTCATCACCTCATCGACCGTATGCGGGGTCGTGGTACGGAACTCGTGCAGCTTCTGCGATTCGACCAGCGCGCGCGCCACGTCCTCGTCGACATAGGCGAGCAGCACGCGCGCGGCCGCCGCGGCGTTGAACGGCATGCTCTGGCCGAGTCGGACGAAGAGCCGCAACGGGTACGTGCCTTCGACGAGAGCGACGCACAGCGCCTCGCTGCCCTGCAGTTCGGTGAGGAAGACCGTCTCACCGGTCTCCTCCGAGAGTCGCCGGATGCGGGTGGCGAGCGCCTGCATCCCTCCGGTCGTACTGATGTTGCGTTCGGCGAGCTTCCGCGTCGCCGGCCCGAGGAAGTAGCGGAGGCTGATGGGCGAGCGACTGACGAATCTCTCCTCGTGAAGGACGCCCAGGACCCGGTGCATGCTCCCCAATGGAATCTCGAGCTGGGTGTGAAGCTCCTGAAGCGACATGCCGTCCGGGCGGGCGGACAAGGCCTCGAGAACGCGAAGCGCGCGGGTCAGCGGTTGCATATGCCCACCCTATGGTCGGGCGAGGACGCTGCGGCGATGCTTCACATCGGTTCGCCGCGTGCCACTCGCCTCTCCCTTGGGCTCGCGCCGAAGGTGACGAAAGGCACCCGATCCGGGGAAAGCGAAAACCCCCGGATCCCTCAGAGAGCGGGGATCGCGGGGGCTTCACACTGGCGGTACCGGTGGGATTTGAACCCTAGTTCGACCCCTCGGTCCGCTGGTATCTGGGTTAACTTCCGCGGAATGTCAACGAAATAGAGCTCTAGTGTTCTCAGGAGATCTCATTGGAACCCATACGGTTGTAGTCAAAATGTAGTCAAGTGCAAACTGCCCTGGAACGTAGCATTTATAAAACTGACGGAGGTTGTTGACAGTCGGGTCTTCCACTTGGGAGGAAGACTGCATGACCAGATCACTCTCCGCCTCAGCCCAGCGGGCCATTGAACGACGAGCGAATCACAAGCTCGCGGTGCTGCGGCATGTCGAGGAAGTCAGCGGCAACATCGCCGCGAGCTGCCGCTACTACGGCGTGAGCCGGCAGGCCTACTACCATTGGCTGAAACGCTACGAGGCGGAAGGGTTCGAGGGGCTCAAGGACCGCTCCAGCGCCCCGCACCACTCACCGACGGCGACCGATGCGGAGGTGATCGAGAAGATCCTTTGGCTGCGCCAGCAGTATCACTTCGGACCCGAGAAGATCACGATGTATCTGAAGCGGTATCACGACATCACCATCAGCGCCTCCGGAGTCTGGCGGATCCTGAAGAAGGTCGGCTTGAACCGGCTGCCCGCCTCGCAGCGTTACAAACGCAGGGAGATCCGGTGGAAACGCTACGAGAAGCAACGCCCCGGCCACGCCCTCCAGGTGGATGTGAAGTTCATCGAACCGCTGGGCCAGACCGGCAAGAAGAAGCGCTACTACCAATACACCGCCATCGATGACTGCACCCGCCTGCGCGTGCTGAAGGCCTACCCGACCCACGATCAGAAGACTGCGATCCGGTTCATCGACCACGTGCTCTCCAAGCTGCCGTTCAAGGTCGAGAAAGTCCAAACCGACAACGGCAGCGTGTTCGGCCAGTCCTTCCACTGGCACCTTCTGGACAAAGGCATCGACCACATCCGCATCAAACCCGCCACACCCCGGCTGAACGGCAAGGTCGAGCGCTCCCACCGGATCGACGCCGAACTACGATCGACCACACGGAGCCCTCGCAGGCCAGACTCCTTACAAGCGGCTCAAGCAGAAAACACAGGACCCGCTGTCATAGGCCTCCGTCAGTTGCACAGCAGTGGCCGGAGGACTCCACAGCGCCTCACACGCCCGCAGCTGACCCCTCGGCAAAATTGCGGCGCGGCTCACGGCCGCCGACGGCGGGCGCCGTTCGGCGGTACATCATCAGCGGCTCGCGACGGCCGCCTCCACCAGGTAGTGCCGGATGGAGGACATGAGGCCGAGTGCACCGGCCGACGACCCTGCCATCGGCGGATGCACGCTCGTGGTGAACGCGACGGAGAGCGCCGAGTCCGGGTCGGCGAACACGACTGACCCGCCCGCGGCCTCGTGGCCGAACGAGGAGCTCCCCGTCATCGGGAAGGTGGGGAACGGCAGTTGCATCCCACTTCCGAAGGCGGTGATGAAGCCGAGAACCCGATCACGGCCATGGGACCGCTCTGCTGTCATGCTCTTCCTGGCGCCGTCGGAGAGCACCCGACCATCGAGGACGGCTGCGAAGAGCGCTGCGAGCGACCGCGCCGAGCCGACGCCGCTGGACGACGGCCAGTCCGCGCGATAGATGCGCTGGTCGTTGTACACGTCCTGCACGCGGGCCAGCTGCGCCGTCGTCCCGGCAGGGATGGTGCTCGCACTCAGATGCACCGCGCGGGAGGGCGAGATCCGCGGCTCCGCATAGGCGATCGGCTGGATGCGGGGGATCGCCTCCTCGGGCGCGCCGATCCACACATCGAGCCCGAGCGGACGCGTGATGCGCTCCGCGAGGTACTCCCCCACCGAGACACCGAGCGTGCGGCGGAAGACCCCATTCAGCAGAGTGCCGAAGGTGAAGGCATGGTAGCCGTGATCGGTTCCTGGCTCCCAATAGGGCTCTTGACTGCCGATCGCCTCGTCGTCGACGCCCGCCAGCGCCTCCTCCATCGAAAGCGTGCGCTCGAGCGACGCCAGGCCCGAACGGTGCGAGAGCACCATCCGTGAGGTGATGGAGCGCGTCGAAGCCTTGTCGAGCTCCGGCCACACGGCGGCGAGCGGCCGATCCAGATCGAGAGCGCCGCGTTCGTGCGCGTGCGCCGCCGCGATGGCCGTGAGCGCCTTGGAGATCGAGAACAGCAGCTGAAGCGAGTCGTCGGCATAGTCTCCACCGACGAGGTCCACCACCGTTTCCCCGTCGTGCACGATCGACAGTGCCGCTCCGCCGGAGCGCTGCTCGGCGACGGCACGCGCGAACGCCTCGTCGATGCCGGCGAAGGCCGCGCGGTTCAGACCGCGGACGGGCACAGTCCGCGCCGGTGCAGCGCATCCGGCCAGATCGTTCATCGATAGATCCCGGAGAGCTTCTCGGAGAAGTAGGCCAGCCCTTGTTCGAGCTCGCCGACGGGATCGGGTGAGTTGTCGATCTCGGCCATGCCCCAGCCCCGCCAGCGATGCTCGCGCAGCACCTCCATCCACTCAGTCCAGTGCACCCGGCCCGAGCCCAGGATGCGGAAATAGGTGAGCATGACCGCGTGGCGTTCCTTCTGATCTCCGCGCAGGAGATGCCCGGAGAGCGGTTCGGCGCAGTCCTTCCAGTGCATCGTCACGACACGGTCGATGTTGTCCCTCAGCACGCCGACGGCGTCGCCGCCGTCCAGGGTGATGTGACCGGCGTCCGGGCAGAGCTTGACCGTCGCTGCGTCCGTGACCTCCATCAGCGCCGCGATGTCGGCATTGCGGGAACAGATGGAGTACGCGTCGGTGTGGATCGCGATCCGCACCCCGTAGTCGCCCGCGATCGCCCCGAGGCGGTTGATCTCGTCGGCGAAACGGCCGCGCAGTCCGGCGTCGACCTCTCGCGCGAAGTCGTCGGCCGTCGCGGTGTCGTCCGGGCTCTCGTTGCCGAACCGGGACCGCAGGACATTGCCCGTGACGATGATGTCCGCTCCCAGAGCCTGCAGGAACGCGGCGTGCCGACGGGTGTGGTCCTCGGCGACGGCGCGGGCAGCTGGATCGTCCATGGCGTTGCCGATCAGCTGCCGTCCCGGCGAGTAGCTGGAGACGAGCGTCAGACCGCGCTCATCGAGGGCGCCTGCGACGCCGCTGACGCCGCCGTAGGCGCGCAGCGCGTTCTCCCATCCGCCCGGTGCCGGCGCCAACTCGATGCCGCGCAGGTCGAGATCCCTGGCCCGATCGAGCATGGTGTCGAAGTAGCGGCGCGGGTCCTTCTCGAATTCGACGACCCACTGCGGATGCGCCAGGTTCGGCGGGAGCCCCCACCACGCCGAATCGAAGAAGGTGATCAGCTCGACACCGAGACGGACGTTCGCCTCTGTCTGCTCGGGGGTCACGCGCGGACCTCCTTGCGGGGCACGTCGACCCACGAGTCGGAAACAGCCGCCTGCATGACGGCGTCGACCACCTGCTGAACGTGAGAGCCGTCACGGAAGTCCGGGCTGGCCGGACGCCCGGCCAGGATCGCACGCACGAACTTCTGCAATTGGATCGCCGAGACCTCGACGTAGCCGGTTCCGAGGCCGGCGAGCCTCCACCATCCGTCCGGGTGCTGATCGTTGGTGTGGATCGTGCGGAATCCCTGGTGGTCTGCGGCCTCGTCGACGTAGGAGACCGTGAACTCCTCGCGCTGGTTCCAGTTGAACTGGACCGCTCCCTTGGTGGCGTCGAACTCCCAGTAGACCCGGTTCTTGCGACCCGATGCGAACTGGTTCACCGTGAACGAGCCCAGCGCGCCGTTCGCGAACTCGGCCACCCAGACGCCGGCATCGTCGACCAGGTCGGCGCCCAGCCGCTGCTCCTCCGGCACCCAGCCCGAGCCGGCTTCCATGCCTTTGGATCTGACCCGCGCGGCGACACGGACGATGTCGCCGAACAGCAGTTCGGCGGCGTCGATGATATGCGAGCCGATGTCGCCCACTGTTCCCGACCCTCCGGTCGCCTTCGTGGCGCGCCAGCGCGTCGGATCGGCCCAGAACGCGCCCTCCTGGAGGTACGACGCGCGGAACTCGAGCGGCACGCCCAACCGGCCGCTGTCGAGCAATTCCTTCGCGTACGACACTGCCGGCGTGTGCCGGTAGTTGAAGCCGACCTGAGCGACCAGATTGGGGTGCGCTTCCGCAGTCTCGGCCATGCGCAGCGCCTCGGCGATGTCGTTCGCAAGGGGCTTCTCGCAGAAGACGTGCTTGCCCGCCTCGAGAGCGGCGATCGCCACTTCGGCGTGGAACTGCGGAGGGGTGCAGATGTCGACGATGTCGATGTCGTCACGCGCGACGACCGACCTCCAGTCCGTCGAGCTCGACTCCCAGCCGAGTTCGGAGGCGAGACGGCCGGCGAGCTCCGGCGTCGCATCGACGAGGACGGCCTTCCGTATCGTCGCTCCGAGCTGGGACGCGATCGGGGCCAAAGCATAGGCGAGGCTGTGCGCCTTGCCCATGAAACCTCCGCCGATCAGCGCGACCTTCAATTCCCGCATGTTCTTCCGCTCTCGATAGGTGTGTTCTGCGACTGCAAGCCTCGCGAAGCACCGAAAAGTTGTCTTGCCGGTCGACGACCAGCGGTTGTCGGCCGACGCCGTCCTCACGCGATGAGCAGCGCACCGCCGTCGTGCGCCGCCGGCGGGAGCAGCCCGATGTCGAGCTGTGCCGCGCGGTAGGCGCTCGGCGAGCTTCCGTAGACCGATTTGAAGAGCCTGCTGAGATGGGCTGCGTCGCACAGGCCCCACCGCGATCCGATCACGCTGACGGGGATCGCCGCCCGCCGGGGATCGGCGAGCTCGGCGCGGCAGTTCTCCAGCCTCCGCGTGCGGATCCAGCCGCTGATCGTGCCGCCCCCCGCGCCGAAGAGGCGGTGGAGCGTCCGCGTCGAGACGTTGCACGCCCGGGCGATCGCATCGGGAGAGAGGTCGAGGTCACCCAGGTGCTCCTCGATGTACTGCTTCGCACGCGCGAGCAGGACGCCTCGAGGGTCGGGCTCGGTCTCGTCGGTGCAGACGATCCCGATCAGCCCGACGATGTATTCGGCGAGCCGTGCCGGGTTGCGCCTGCTCGGTGCCGAGTCGTCCTCGCCCGAGAGTTCGGCCAGGAGATTTCCCACCGCGCGCGCCATCGGATCGGCGCCGCGGATCACGGCCCCGTCAGCGGCATTCAGCGACGTGCCGTGCTGCCCGGCTGCGACGTGAGGTACGCGCACGCTCACGACCCGAGCGGCACCCTGGGCCCGTGCCGCGCGCGGCCCGTCCGCAAGCACGAGCAGGTCGCCTGCGCCTACGGAGATGCGGTCGACGCCGCGCTGCACGACAGCGGAGCCCGACGTCACGTGCACGATCGAGTACGTCCGTTCAGGTGAGGTGGAGACCCGGGTCAGTTCGCGGGGCCGGTCGTCGAGATCGGCTGCCAGGAAGTCCAGCCGGTCGATCCGGCGCACGGAGGTGGTAGGCATCGTTGCTCCTTGGTTTCTCGTGTAACTTCAGGACAGAAGTTACACGAGTAACTCGAATTCCGCAAACATCGGCGACGGCGCGGGCTCAGGTGCTGTCGCGCACCGCGAGCCGCAGATAGTCCGGCGCCTCGGCCGGCGTCTGCGCACCGTCGAGGGCGTCGAGCACGCGCCGCACGACCGCTTCCGACCACGCCTCCACATCGATTGCGACGGTCGTCAGGCCGACGCGCGCCCCGGGGATGTCGTCGATCCCGATGACGGCCAGATCGTCCGGGATCCGCAGACCGCGCGCCGTCAGGGCCGACGACACCAGCAGCGCGATCTCGTCGTTGTGGGCGACCACCGCGGTCGGCCGGGGTGAGGCCTCCCACCACTGGTCGACCGCCCTACTCACGCTCGCGGGATCCTCCACGTCGATCCGGCGGACGTCCAGCGCGGGCAGCCCGGACGCCTCGGCGGCATCGCGGGCGCCGGCGAAGCGCTCGCGCGCGACGAGCTGGACGCTCTCCCCCGCCGGATAGGCGTACCCGAGCACGACATGCCCCCGCTCGATGAGATGCCGCACCTGCATCGCTCCCGCCTCCGCCTGCGGAACCATGCCGTGCACGCGCACGACCGTCGTGGTCGAGTCGATCACGAAGTCGTCCGGCAGGACCATGCCTCCCATCGTGACGATGAGCGTCGGCGAGATGAGCGACCAGACGTCGGTCGACGGCCGTAGCTGTTCATCCAGTTCATGGACGAGCACGAGGAGTCCGCGCGACGCAAGGGCGGCGTCCAGTCGTCGCAGCACCCGGTTCGACACATAGCCGAAGCCGAAGTCACGCACGATCGCAAGGACGATGTTGCTGCGACCCAGCCGCAGCGAGCGCGCGGGCGCGAACGGGACATGCCCGAGTTCCTGCGCCGTACGGCGCACCAGCTCCTGCGTGGTAGAGGAGATGGCCTTGCCCTTCACGTTGTTGAGAACATAGCTCACCGTCGCGCGCGAAACGCCGGCCGCTCGGGCGATATCGGCGTGCGTCACTCTGCGCGCCACGGCATCCGCACCCGTCACCTCGATCCTCGTCGTCTCGCAGGGCTCATGACTGCATGCTGGCGGTCCCCGCGCCCAGGCGATTGTCGGCCAGCGACCCCCGATCGTCTGCGCGCGCCATCCTGTGCTCCGCCTCTGCCAGCCGCGGCGGGGCTCGGAGGCGCGGCGCGATGTGCGGATAGCATGGTCAGCCATGACAGGACCCCGCCTCTCCCGCCGAATCGCCTCCATCTCGGAATCGGCGACCTTGAAGGTCGACGCAGCAGCCAAGCGACTGAGGGCCGAGGGCAGACCCGTCATCAGCTTCGCGGCGGGCGAGCCCGACTTCCCGACGCCGCCGCACATCGTCGACGCGGCGATCCGGGCGGCCCGCGACCCGGCCAGCCATCGGTACACCCCGGCCGCAGGCCTGCCCGACCTGCGCGAGGCGATCGCTGCGAAGACGGCGGCCGACTCGGGCTGGGAGGTCTCCCCGTCGCAGGTCCTCGTCACCAACGGCGGAAAGCAGGCCGTATATCAGACGTTCGCCACCCTGCTGGATCCGGGCGACGAAGTCCTCGTGCCCGCACCGTACTGGACCACCTACCCGGAGGCGATCGCACTCGCAGGGGGACGCCAGAACACCGTCTTCGCCCCGAGCGACCAGGGCTACCGCGTGACCGTCCAGCAGCTCGACGACGCCTGGAACGAGCGATGCAAGGTGCTCCTCCTGGTCTCGCCGTCGAATCCCACCGGCGCCGTCTACTCGCCGGAAGAGGTAGGCGCCATCGCGGAGTGGGCCCTCGCGAAGGGCCTCTGGGTCGTGGCGGACGAGATCTACCAGAACCTCGTCTACAACGGCGGACGCGCCGCCTCCGTCGTCGATGTCGTCCCCGAGCTCGCGGACCGCACTGTCCTCGTGAACGGCGTGGCCAAGACCTACGCGATGACCGGATGGCGCGTGGGGTGGATGGTCGGCCCGGACGACGTGATCGCCGCGGCGACCAATCTCCAATCGCACCTGAGCTCGAATGTGTCGAACGTCTCCCAGCGCGCAGCTCTGGCAGCCCTCAGCGGACCGCAGGACGATGTCGCACGGATGCGCGACGCCTTCGACCGCCGTCGCCGCGCCATCGTGGCCGGCCTGGACGCCGTCCCGGGCTTCACCACACCGCTGCCCGAAGGGGCCTTCTACGCCTACCCCGATGTCTCCGGCGTGCTCGGGCGCACATGGAGGGGGCGCACGGTGACGACGTCGCTCGACCTGGCCGACCTCATCCTCTCCGAGACGGAGGTTGCGACGGTCCCCGGCGAGGCGTTCGGCCGCTCAGGGTCCCTGCGGCTGTCGTACGCTCTCGGCGACGACGACCTCGCCGAGGGCGTGCGGAGGCTCCAGGCCTTCTTCGCCGACGCCTGACCCGCGCGAGGCGGACTGATCCAATGATCGGTCGGCCACGCGCAAGACCGTCCACTCGCACTCGAGCATCCTGGATGCGAGAGACATCAACAATTCGAGTGAGACGGGCGCGGCCGACGGGTCGCGCACGGGAAGGACGTGCGATGACGACGCTCTTCGTCGGTCTGGGGCGCATGGGCTCGCCGATGGCCCGCCACTACGCAGCGACCCACGAGCTGATCCTGTTCGACACGGGCCCGAGCGGCGAGGAGCTCGCGCGCGAGCTGGGGGTACGGGCCCTCGCCGCACTGGGCGACGTGCCAGAGGACGTCGACACGGTGATCCTCATGCTGCCGAACAGCGCGATCGTCGAGTCGGTCCTAGACGGCGACTCGGGCCTGCTCTCCCGGCTGCGTCCGGGGGCCCTCGTGATCGACATGGGCTCATCGGTGCCGGAGAGCACGCGACGGCTCGCTCAGGCCGCCGCGTCCCGCGGCATCGGTTTCGTCGACGCCCCAGTCTCCGGCGGAGTCGCCAAGGCCTCCGACGGCACCCTGAGCGCGATGGCGGGAGGCGATCCCGCAGACATCGAGCGGGCGGTTCCGCACCTGACATCGATGGTGTCCGTCATCACGAAGGTCGGTCCCGCCGGCTCCGGGCACGCTGCGAAAGCGCTCAACAACCTGCTGTCGGCCACGAACATCGCGGCAGCAGCCGAGATCGTCTCGGTGGCCGCCCTCTCCGGCATCGACCCGGGGGTCATGATCGACGTCCTCAACTCGTCGACCGGGCGCAGCCAGGCGTCGGAGGTGAAGTTCCCGCGGCACATCCTCACCGGCCGCTTCGACTCTGGTTTCGCTTTCGACCTCATGCTGAAGGATCTTCGCATCGCGGCCGGAATCGCCTCCGGTGCGAACGCCGTGACGCCCGTCACCTCGGCTGCGTTCCAGCTTGCGACCAGCGCGAGCACCGAGCTCGTCCCGCACCCGTCGGACCACACCGAGCTCGCCCGCTATGTCGAGTTCCTCAACTCGGTGGAGCTCGCGCACGACTGACTCACGACGAACAGAGAGGGCCGCCGGTTCCTGTGGAAC
>JAEWDJ010000484.1 GCA_023390155.1 Actinomycetes bacterium
CCGCCGAGGGCCTCGACCGCGACCCGCTCGACGGTCTGCGGGGCGGCAGGCGCTGCAGGCGTGGCGGGCGTGCCCTCCGCCTCTCCCGCCGCCTCCGCCGACGCGTGCTCGGGATACGCGAAGTGCACGTCGGCGAACTCGATCGCCGGCGCCTCCGGGGCGAGGCCCTCGTTCGCCGCACCGACGGTCCACGCCAGGGGTGCGATCTCGCGGTCGTGCTGGTCCTCTGCGGGGAGGTCGAGGATCTCCTGGATGCGCCCGAGCGCCCCGAGCGCGGAGTTGACCGCCGTGATCGCACCGAACGCCTGGCCGAGCGGCAGGATCATCATGAAGAGGAAGAGGATGAACGCCACCAGGTCGGCGATGGTGATCGCCCCGCTCGCGACGCGGAACCCGCCGACGCCGAGCACGACGAGGAACGACACCTGCATCGCGATCCCGGCGACCGGGACGACCAGAGCCGAGATCTTCGCGACCCGGATGCCCATCCGGTAGGCGCCCGTCGCGTCCTCGTCGACGGCCGCGATCTCCCGCTCGGTGGCGTTGGCGGCACGGATGGTGCGCACCGAGCTGATGGCCCGCTCGACCGCGGCGGCCAGGTCGCCGACCTTGTTCTGCGCCTTCTGGCTGGCGACCCGGATGCGCCCGGAGAGCAGGGTGACGACCACGATCGAGACGGCGACGACCAGCACGGTCAGCCCGAGCAGCACCGGATCGATGATCAGCATCGCGATGAGCGCGCCGATGAAGGTGAGGGCGCCGCCGATCGCCTCCACGAGCCCCTGCGTCAGCACGGCGCGCAGCAGCGTGGTGTCGGAGCCCACGCGTGAGACGAGGTCGCCGGTCCGCCGCGTGTCGAACTCGCTGATCGGGAGGCGCAGCATCCGCCCGACGAGCTTGCGCCGCGACGACAGCACGACGCCCTCGCCGGTGCGCTGGAGGAGGTAGTGCTGGTAGCCCGAGATCAGGCCGGAGACGACGACGAGGGCGACGAGCCCCCAGACCAGCGCGCCGAGGGGCTCGCCCTTGCCCACGATATCGATGACCTGGCTCACGAGCAGCGGCTGAGCGAGGCTCGCGGCGGCGCCGAGCACGCTCAGCACGACGACGAAGGCGAGCACCTTCTTGTGCTCCAGCAGATAGGGGAGGAGCTGCGAGAAGCGGGCGCGGGGCCCGGCGTCGTCGGGGCGCCGGGAGAAGGGGGAGCGGCGTCGGGTGGACGCGGCGGACTGCTCGGTGGTCATTGTCTGTTCCGTTTCGGGGCTTCGGTCTCGACGAGGATACGGCGGCGAAAAGTGTGGCCTAGCTTCGACCGTACTTCTTGTGGACTGCCTGTTTGCTGACACCCAGGGCCAGCGCGATGAGCTGCCAGGTCGCGTTGGCGTTGCGCGCCCGTCTGACCGCGACGGCCTCCACGCGGTCGAGTTCCCGATGCAGCTCGGCGATGGCGCGCAGGGCGACGATCGGGTCGTCCGAGCCGGCGTCGCCGGCGAGCGTGTGGAGGGTGCTGCTGTCCATGGCGTCAACCATAGTTGACTCATTGTCATTCGTCAACCTGGGTTGACCGCCCGGTCGCGCGCTCCCTCCCGATGTCCCCGGCCGGGGCTACAGTGCTGAACTATGCCGACGCCCGTCATCACCGCCACCGACCTGGTCAAGACCTACAAGGACTTCCCCGCCGTCGACGGCATCAGCTTCCAGGTGGAGGCGGGGGAGTCGTTCGGCCTGCTCGGGCCGAACGGCGCCGGCAAGTCAACGACCATGCGGATGGTCGGCGCCGTCTCGACGCGCTCCGGCGGCGACCTGAGCATCCTGGGCCTCGACCCCGACCGCTACGGGCCCGAGATCCGCTCGCAGCTCGGCGTCGTGCCACAGGCCGACAACCTCGACACCGAGCTCCGCGTGCGCGACAACCTCATCGTCTACGGCCGCTACTTCGGCCTCCCGACCGCCCGGGTGCGCCGCCGCGCGGACGAACTGCTCGCGTTCGCGCAGCTCGAGGACAAGGCGAAGGCCAAGGTCGACGACCTCTCCGGCGGGATGAAGCGCCGGCTCACCATCGCCCGCGCGCTCATCAACGACCCGCGCATCCTGCTGCTCGACGAGCCGACCACCGGGCTCGACCCGCAGGCGCGGCACATCCTCTGGGACCGGCTCTTCCGCCTGAAGGAGCAGGGCACCACCCTCGTCCTCACCACGCACTACATGGACGAGGCCGAGCAGCTCTGCGACCGCCTGGTCGTCGTCGACAAGGGCCGCATCATGGCCGAGGGGTCGCCGGCGTCGCTCATCCGCGAGTACTCCACCCGCGAGGTCCTGGAGGTGCGGTTCGGCTCCGAACGCAACGCCGAGGTCGCCGGCCGGCTCGACGGGATCGGTGAGCGCGTGGAGGTGCTGCCCGACCGCATCCTCGTCTACAGCGACGACGGCGAGGCCGAGCTCGCCCGCCTGACCGACCGCGGCCTCCACCCGCTGACGAGCCTGGTGCGCCGGTCGAGCCTCGAGGACGTGTTCCTGCGGCTGACCGGCCGGAGCCTGATCGAATGAGCGCGCCGACGGGCATCGGAGCGGACGCCGCCTCGGCGGACGCCCGGGCCGCGCTCGCCGCCGCCGTGCGTCCCCGGCGGTTCGGCGCCTGGTACGTCGCCGAGCACCGCTTCCGTGTGATGCGGTCGTACCTGCAGACCCTCGTCGTCACCGGGTTCGGCAACCCGCTCGTCTACCTCTTCGCCATGGGCGTCGGGCTCGGGAGCCTCATCAGCGCCAACACCGGGCCGGACGCCATCGACGGCGTCAGCTACCTCGCGTTCGTCGCCCCGGCACTCCTGTGCACCGCCGCGGTGACGGTCGCGAGTGAGGAGTTCACCTACCCGATCATGCTCGGGTTCAAGTGGAACCCGACCTTCTTCGGCATCAACGCCTCCCCGATCGCGCCGGGGCAGATCATCGACGGCGTCGTGATCTCGGTGATCGCCCGTCTGCTCGGCACCAGCGTCGTGTACTACGCGTTCATGCTCCTCTTCGGCGCCGTCCACGGGCCGTGGGGCTGGGTGACCGTGTTCGTCGCGACCCTGGCGGGCCTGGCGTTCGGCGCCCCGGTGATGGCCTACGTCGCCACACTGGAGCAGGACACCGGCCAGATCGCCATGCTGATGCGCTTCGTCCTGCTGCCGATGACCCTGTTCTCCGGCACCTTCTTCCCGCTGACGAACATGCCGGAGTACCTCCAGTGGATCGGCTGGATCTCGCCGCTGTGGCACGCCACCGAGCTCTCGCGCGTCTTCGCGTACGGGATGGAGGAGCCCCTCTGGCTCACCCTGGTGCACGTCGTCTACCTGCTCGCGCTCACGGTCGTCTTCTGGCTGTGGACCCGCCGCATCGCGGGACGGAGGCTCAACAAGTGACCGCCACCGACGACCGGATGACCGCGACCGTCTCGCGCGCGCGGCCGCTCCGCGCGCTCTACGCCGGAAACGCGACCGCGGTCATGCAGCGCGGCTGGCGCGCCACCCGCAGCACCAACTGGCTGGTCATCGTCTCCGGCTTCTTCGAGCCGATCTTCTACCTCCTGTCGCTCGGGATCGGCCTCGGCGAGCTGGTCGGCGACGTCCAGACCTCCACCGGTCAGCCGGTGTCGTACGCCGCCTTCATCGCCCCCGCGCTCCTGGCCACCGCCGCGATGAACGGCGCCGTGTACGACTCCACCTGGAACGTCTTCTTCAAGATGCACTTCGCCAAGCTCTACGAGGGGATGCTGTCGACCTCGCTCGGCCCGCTCGACGTCGCGCTCGGCGAGATCCTGCTCGCCCTCGCCCGCGGCGCGCTCTACGCCCTCGGCTTCATGCTCGTGATGCAGGCGCTCGGCCTCAACCTCTCCTGGTGGGCGCTCCTCGCGCTCCCCGCCGTGCTCCTCATCGCCTTCGGCTTCGCCAGCTTCGGGATGGGCGTCACCAGCTACATGAAGACCTTCCAGCAGATGGACTGGATCAACTTCATCCTGCTGCCGATGTTCCTCCTCTCCGCCACCTTCTACCCGATCACCGTCTACCCCGAAGCCGTCCAGTGGATCATCCGCGCCCTCCCGCTCTGGCACGGCGTCGAACTCGTCCGCGGCCTCACGACGGGCGCCGTGGATGTCGGGATGCTGTGGCACGTGCTCTACTTCGTCGTGATGGTGGTGCTCGGTCTCGTGCTGACGACACGGCGACTGCGGGCGCTGTTCCTCGACTAGCCGCCCGCACGGTCGAGCGTGTGGGCCACGCGCGTCGCGAGGCAGTGGCCGCACGGATGCGCCGTGGGTGCGCGGTCGGCAGGATGGGGTGCGATGAAGTCGAGGGGAGCCCTCCGGGGCATGTTCGCGGGCGCGCTCGCCTTTGCTTTGGCGCTGGTTCCCACGGTGTCCGCGACGGCGGACACGACTGACGGCAACTGGTGGTACGACTACTACCAGGTCGGTCAGGCCCACGCCGAGGGGTGGACGGGCAAGGGCGTGAAGATCACGGTCATCGACGGGCAGATCAACCCGGACCTCCCGGTTTTCGCCGGAACGGACCTCACGGTCGACTCGACCGCGTACTGCGGCGGCTCGCCGACGACCGCCGAGGCGACGGAGGGCTCCGTCCACGGATCCACCATCACCGCGCTCGTGGTCGGCAACGGCACCGGTAGCGGCGCGGTCCGGGGAGTCGCACCGGGCGCGACCGTGACGTTCGAGGGCTACGGCAGCGAAACCTGCACCGCCAGCGCGAAGAACCCGAGCGGTTTCGGGCGAGCCCTGCGGGCCGCGATCGACTCCGGCAGCGACATCGTCACCACCTCTGTCGGCTTCAACCTCCTCTCCGCCCCCGACATCGCGATACTCGGCGAGGCGCTCGCCAAGGGCGTCATCGTCGTCGCTTCGGTGCCCAACGCGAATGACGCCAGCACCGACCTCCCGTCGCGTGCGAACGGTGTGGTGTCGGTCAACGCCATCGACCGGGAGAAGAAGATCCAGTCGTACGACGGCGTCGCCACCGTCAATCCCGAGGTGACCGTCGTCGCTGCGGGTGTGGGCATCGCGACCGTCGGCGACGAACAGTCGAGCAGCTGGGATGACACCTACCTCGCGCAGGGGTCGTCCGAGGCGACACCGCTGGTCGCCGGGATGCTCGCGGTCGCCAAGCAGAAGTACCCGAAGGCGACGGGCGATCAGCTGATCCAGTCGCTGATCCACAACACGACGCCCGAGGAGCACGAGCTCGTGCGCGACACGACGACCGGCTACGGCTACGGGCCCGTGTCGTTGACCCACCTGCTGGCTGTGGACCCGACCACGTTTCCCGACACGAATCCGCTCGCCGACAAGTCGTACGGCAAGCCGAGCGCTTCGCAGATCTCGGGCACGTCGGCGTCGAGCCCCGAGCCGTCGAGGTCGGCAGGGTCGGGCGCGTCGGGTGAGAGCGGCTCCGGTACGGCTCCGATCGGCCTCTGGGTGGGAATCGGAGTCGCCGTTCTCGTCGCCGCCGCGATCGTCGTCATTCTGATCGTCGTTCTCTCGCGCCGGAGGGTTCCGGGCGGTGACGGCGGAAACGCATGAACTCCGGGCCATGGGAGAGTGAGCACTCGCGGCTCGGCCGCCGCCCAGGCGGGCGCAATCGCTCACCGCAGGCTGCAGACGCTGCTCTGTGCGAGGGCCGCAGGTGGTCGAGCGCGTGGGCCACGCGCGAGATTGGCGATCCGCGCGCGATCCGTGGTATCAGTGGGAGGGGTCTCGGGGGCGTGCCATTCGCACCGCCGGTTCGGGCCGTGAAAGGCAGTGGCCGCACGGATGCGCCGTGGGTGCGCGGTCGGCAGGATGGGGTGCGATGAAGTCGAGGGGAGCCCTCCGGGGCATGTTCGCGGGCGCGCTCGCCCTTGCTTTGGCGCTGGTTCCCACGGTGTCCGCGACAGCGGACACGACTGATGGCAACTGGTGGTACGACTACTACCAGGTCGGCCAGGCCCACGCCGAGGGGTGGACGGGCAAGGGCGTGAAGATCACGGTCATCGACACGGCGATCAACCCGGATCTGCCGGTGTTCGCCGGTGCCGACCTCACCGTGGACAAGACCGCCTACTGCTCCGGAGCCGCCGTGACGTCCACGGCAGACCAGGGAGCCGTGCACGGCACCTCGGTGACTGCGTTCCTGATCGGCAACGGCAGCGGCGCAGGCGCCGTGCGAGGCATCGTGCCTGACGCGTCCGTGACGTTCGAGGGCTATGGCAATTCTGGTTGCAGCGGCGGCGACAGCAAGACCCCGGGGAGTCTGGGGCAGGCGCTGCAGGCCGCTATCGACTCGGGCAGCGACATCATCACCACTTCTGTGGGCTTCGATGCGATGTCCGAGCGTGACACGGCCGTCCTCGCCGAGGCTCTGTCAAAGGGCATCGTCGTTCTTGCCGCTGTCGCCAACAGGGGAGATGATCCGACCGACATGCCGGCCGAGGCGAATGGCGTCGTGTCGGTCAACGCCATCGACCAGGACAAGAAGATCCAGTCGTACGACGGTGTGACCACCGTCAACAATCAGGTCACCGTGGTCGCGGCGGGCGTCGGGATCACGATGGTAGGCGACTACGAGACGGGCAGCTGGGACGACACGTACCGCGCGAACGGCTCATCGATGGCGACTCCGATCGTCGCCGGGATGTTGGCGGCGCTGAAGCAGAAGTACCCGAAGGCGACCGGTAATCAGCTCATACAGTCGCTGATCCACAACACGACACCCGAAGAGCACGAGTTGCTGCGAGACACGACCACCGGGTACGGCTACGGTCCTGCGTCGTTGACCCACCTCCTCGCGGTGGATCCGTCCAAGTACCCGGACGCGAACCCGCTCGTCGACAAATCGTATGGCGAGCCGACCGCCGAGCAGATCGCCGGGAAGACGAGTTCGAGTCCAGAGCCGACGGCGCCGCCCAGGTCGAACGGGTCCGGTGCGGCTGGCGGGAGCAGTGCTGCTGCCGCGCCGATCGGTCTCTTCATCGGCATCGGGGTGGGCGTGCTCGTGATCGTCGCCATCGTCGTCATTCTGATCGTCGTACTATCGCGCCGGAAGGTTCCGGGCGGGAACGGGGGAAACGCATGAACAAGGGACCGTGGGAGACCCGGCTGCACAAGCTGGCATCCGCTCAGGCCGATGTGAGCCTGCCCAACGCCGGTCGGCTGATCTCGAAGCTGGACGCCCTCAACCGGATCACGACGACGGCGAAGGACGACGTCGGGCTGGACGGGCAGACGGGTCAGGCTGCCACCACCGCGCTCGGTTCGGTGGCCTCCAAGGCGGACGCGATCGCCCAACAGGTGACCACCATCCAGAACAAGGTCGACTCGGCCAACACCAGTCGGCGCAATCTCGCGAACGACGAGCTGGACAAGCTCGACAAGGATGCGCCGGGGTCGCTCTCCGGCAAGCAGGCCGACATCCTCCAGGCCGCCGTGACCGGGGCCACTTTCTTCCTCGGCCCACTGTCCATCGTGGCCGGCCCCGGAGCGGTCGCGGCCGTCAACAGCTTCCTCGCCGCGAATCGCGAGTCCACGGCGCGCGCATCCGTGCAGAAGATCAGTGACGCCATGGACGCCTATGACGTCAGTGTAGATACGGTTCCCGCCCCGAAGGATGGCACGCACGAGGGGAGCCGCACACCCACGACTCCCACCGACGGAACCTCCGGAGGCACTCCGAGCGGCGGCCCGCGCGGCGGCGGCCTCCCGGGCGGTTCCTTCGGCACCTACCCCAACGCGCACATCGAGCCCCTCGGGCAGATCGATACCGGCGGCTACATCAGCCTCCCGGGCGGCACCGGGGGCGGCCACACCGGCTCCGGTGGAACCGGCATCACGCCGGGCACCGGCATCGACGGCTCGATCAC
>JAEWDJ010000485.1 GCA_023390155.1 Actinomycetes bacterium
GGGGGCGCGGCGGCCGGAGGCGCGGTCACCGCACCCCCTCGCCTCACTCGTTCCAGACGCTCGGCGCCGCCGCGCGCGTGGACGGCAGGGCCGCATCCGAGCCCCACTCCAGCAGCCACTCGGGCACGGTGACCTCGGTCGGCGACGGGCCGACGGCCTCCAGCAGCTCCTCGATCGTGACGATGCCGCCGCCCCGCTTGAGGAAGCGTCCGCGGATGAACGCCTGCGTGTAGGTCTCGCCGTCCACGGTGAAGCGCTGCTCGACGTAGACCGCCTTCTCGTCGAACCCGAGGATGCGCGACTCCACCACGAACGGCTGCCACAGCTCCAGCGACTTGCGGAACGAGATCGTCTCCGACGCGACCACCGGGTACCACCCCCGCTGTTTGAAGATCGCCCAGATCCCGCTCCGGGTCAGCAGGTCGAACCGCCCGATGTCCGCGATGGAGAGATACACCCCGTTGTTCATGTGCTTCAGGATGTCGAGATCGGTCGGCAGCACCCGGAAGCGGGTGCGCGCCACATCCCAGTGGTCGAGCCGCGCGCCGAACCGCGACAGGAAGAAGTGGAGCATCGTCCGGAAGATCATGTGCACCGGCCCAGAGTAGCCACCGACCAACGGATCGGCGCGATCGTTGTGCCGAGCATCCAAACGGCAGCACGATGGACGCCGCATGGATTGTGCGGGTCCGCTGTGCGCCGCAGTCCTGCCGTCAGGCTCAAGCGCACTGCGCCTCCGGGAAAGACGGCGGCGGCGCGCCTCCCGTACCGTCGGCGCATGACCACCGTGCCGACGCGGTCGCCCCGCCCGAGCGCGGCGGCACCGACAGCCGTCGCTGCGCTCTCGCTGGTGGCGACCGCCGCGATGTGGGCGGACTATCCCCTGGTCCCGCCGCTGATCTGGCTCGCGCTGCTGCTCGCTGTGGCGGTCTCCTGCGCGGCCTCGACCCGGCGAGCGCGCGATCGGCACTTCCCGCTGCGCTCGCACCTCGCCGTCGAGCCGTTCGCGATGGCGTTGATGGTCGTGCTCGGGATGCTCCACGGACACGGAAGCGAAACGGCAAGCGCAACCTCGACCGCACTCGCGACGGCCGCGGTCGCCACCGACCCGACCGCCCACACCGCTCACCTCGGCTGGCTGACCGCCGCCATCGCCCTGGCCGTGGCCGCCCTCGCCGTCGCCTGTCCCGTCCTCGCCATCCGCCACGCCCTCCGGGTCGGCGCCGTGCGCGCAGCCCTCCCCCTCGCCGCGTCCATCGCGATGGCGATCATGGCCGCCCGGATGCTACTCCCCGCCTGACCGGCAGCAGACGCGCTGCCCGCAGGCACCGTGCCCGCAGGCTCAGCGTCCGCGGCCTCAGTGCCCCACACCCCCAGCGCCCACACCCTCAGCGGCTGCCGCCTCAGTGCCCGCAGGTGCACTCCCCCGCACCACTGCCACAACAGCTCCCCGCGCTCCCGCCAGCCCCGTCCGGCAGGTCCAGCGCCGGGTTCCGGTCGAGGAACCCGTACGGCTTGAAGTGGAATCCCGAGTAGTCGACCGGCATGATCGGCCAGTCCTCCGGGCGCGGGATGTGGGTCGGGCCGAAGACGTGCCAGAGCACGAGGTCTGCGTCCTCCAGCGAGCGGTCGGCCGCCGTCCAGGCGGGGAGTCCGGCACCGCCGGCGTGCGCGTTCGGGTAGTCGCCGGCCGGGAACCGCTCGGCCGGGTCGAACGCCGTCGCCCACAGGTGCTTCGTCGCGAAGGTCGCGCGCCCCCACACCGTCGATTCCGGCTGGGCGAGCAGGGTGGCGCTCGGCTGCGGGATGAGGTGGTACGCCGTCGGGGCGCCGACCGCGTTGCGCCGGGTCTCGCTCCGCACCTCCCACACGCGGGCGCGGGAGGGGTCGGCCATCCGCTGCGCCTCGGACTCGCGTGCGAGCGGGGTGTTCGTCCAGGTGAAGGCGTTGCCGTGGGGGTTGTCCGGCCCGATCGGGATGCCGACGGCGTCGATCTCGGAGAGCGCGTTGCGGTCGCCGTCGATCGCGACGTCGAGGCGCGCGCAGAACAGGTGCTGGTGCACGGGTGCGAACAGCCCGGGCGCGATCTCCGCGGCGTGCGGGTCCGTCGAGCCGGGGTGGCCGGCACCGGCGAAGACGATGCCGGTGGCCTTGGCCTCCACCTGGATCGTGCCGTCGAGGTAGAGGTACCAGAAGAACCCGTAGTCGTAGTTGCCGATCGTCGAGAAGTACGAGATCACGAGCCGGCGCGAGCGGCGCACCTCCGTCTTCCCGTCGAGGTCGGTGTGCTTCCAGAGGATCCCGTAGTCCTCCTCGTGCATGCACACCACCTGCGGGATGGTGACCGGGCGGCCGTGGTCGTCGGCGACGACGCCGTCGAAGTAGTGGATGACGCCCAGGCAGTCACAGCCGAGGGTCAGGGTGTTGGCGTTCTTGCCGAGCAGGTACTCTCCCGCGTCGAAGTAGCTGATCCAGAATCGCGTCGAGGTGGTGTCGCCGTAGGGCACGACCATCTCGGGGACCGATCCGCGGTAGAGCACCGAGCGGTCCTCGTCGCCGTCGCGGAACGTCACCTGGTTGAGCACCAGCCCCTCGCGCGCGTTGAAGCCGACCCGCAGCTTCCAGTTCTCCCACTCGACCTGCTGGCCGTCGACGCGGAAGCTCGGCCCCTCGGGCTGCGTGATCTCGATCGGCTTGAGGGAGGTGCGCGCGGCGCCGATGGTGGCGGCGTCGTAGTTGCCGTCGACCTCCGGCACGGGCACGTCGCCGTCGTCCTCCACCCGGATCACGCTCCCGGAGGTGAGGTCGATGTGCACGATCAGTCCCTCCACCGGGTGCGACCACGGGGAGTCGGTGGGCGTCGAGCGCAGGAACGTGAGCGACCGGATGACGCGGCGGCCCGACTCCTCGCCGCGGTTGTGGAAGCCGGGGGCGAGCGGCGCGCAGAACGCGAGCTCGATGCGGTCCTCCAGCCCGCGGCGGATCATCGCGGCACGCCACTCCGGCGACGCCTTGGCGATCTCCTCGGCCCGCGCGTACTCCTCGAACAGGTACTGGGGCTGGCCGTAGGGCGCCTCGCCGGTGCCGAGCGGGGTGTGTCCGACCACCTCCCGGGTCGTCACCGAGACGACCGCCTCGGCGGAGACGCCGGTCGCGGTGTCCAGCAGCACGAACAGGATGCGCCGGTCGATCGCATCCCCGTCGCGGAACGACGCCA
Source organism: Actinomycetes bacterium (assembly GCA_023390155.1). GTDB lineage: Bacteria > Actinomycetota > Actinomycetes > Actinomycetales > Microbacteriaceae > Leifsonia. Next base: position 3,218 of record JAEWDJ010000485.1, read on the forward strand.
CGGCCTCCTTCGACGGCTCGACCGGCAGCACCGACGGGAAGCGCGTGGTCTCGCCCACGAGCCCCGCCGCCACCAGGATGTCGCGGCCGTCCGCGATCTCCTGTGCGGTCAGCGCATCCAGGGGATGGCGCACCTCGGTGGGCGCGGAGACGGTGGCGGTGTGCTGGTGGGACATCGGTGTTCCTTACGTCGAGCTCGTCCGTTCAGTATCCGGGACGCCGTCCCGGCCCTGGAAGGAGACCGCGGCGGACCGTTCCGATTCAGACAACCGCTCTGCGTCGCAGGCCAAGCCGTGCCGTGTGCGCTCCCGGTTCAATCGTCAGCATCGCGCATCGCGTGCTCGCACCGCCGCGGCCCGCCCAGCGCGCCAGACCCGAGGAGTATCCGTTGACCTCCACCGATTCCGCCGACACCGCCGTCGGCACCCGCACCGCTGCGCACCGCCGGCTGGGGGTGCCCGCGGTCACCTTCATGATCGTCGCCGCGTCCGCTCCCCTGACGGTGCTGGCCGGCGGCGTCACCACGACGTTCGCCGTCACCGGCGTGCTCGGGGTGCCGCTGTCCTTCCTCATCCTGGGCGCCATGCTCGCGATCTTCGCCGTGGGATACGCGGCGATGAGCAGGTACGTGACCAACGCGGGAGCCTTCTACTCCTACGTCGCACAGGGCCTCGGCCGGCCCGCGGGCGTCGGCGTCTCGATCGTCGCCCTCATCTCCTACAACGCCATGCAGATCGGCGTGTACGGGATGTTCGGGTTCCAGGTCTCGTCGCTCCTGTCGAACAAGTTCGGCTGGGACGTGCCGTGGTGGATCCCCGTGCTGGTGTGCATCGCGATCATCGCCGTGCTTGGCGTGAACCGCGTCGACCTCTCGGCCAAGGTGCTGGGCGTGCTCGTCGCGCTCGAGTTCGTCGTCGTCATCGTCTACGACGTCGCGTCGTTCATCGTCGCCCCTGAGGGCGTCAGCGCGGAGGCGCTCAGCCCTTCCGCCCTGTTCGTGCCCGGCATCGGTGCGGTGTTCGCGTTCGGCATCGCCGCGTTCATGGGCTTCGAGTCGGCCGCGATCTACGGCGAGGAGTCGAAGGACCCGAAGCGCACGGTCGCCCGCGCCACCTACACGGCCGTCGCCGTCATCGCGATCTTCTACGCGCTGTCGTCGTGGGCCATGACGGTCGGAACCGGCCCGAGCGCGGTGATCAAGGCCTCCACCGAGCAGGGCCCCGACCTGATCTTCACCTTCCTCTCCGCGCACGTCGGCGTGGTCGTCAGCGACATCGCGCAGATTCTCTTCATCACCAGCCTCTTCGCGGCCCTGGTCAGCTTCCACAACGCGGTGGCGCGGTACTTCTTCTCGCTCGGGCGTGAGGGAGTGCTCCCGGGCGGGCTGTCCCGCATCCGCGCGCACAGCGGCGCACCGTGGGCCGGGTCGGTCACCCAGACCGTCCTGGCCGTCGTCGTGATCGTCGCCTTCGCCATCGCCGGCACAGGATGGACGCCGCCCGAGGGCGCACCCGCAGCCCTGTTCCCGGTGCTGACGCTCTTCTCGTGGCTGACGAACAGCGGCGCACTGGGACTGGTGCTCCTCATGGCGATCGTCTCGTTCTCCGTGATCGGCTTCTTCCGTCGCGACGCGCGGGGCGTCAGCTCGTGGCAGCGCGTCACCGCCCCGGTGATCTCCGGCGTCGCCCTGACGGTGGTCTTCGCGCTCATCCTGATCTTCTTCAACACCCTGCTGACGAGCGACCCGACCGCGCCGCCCTCGGCGACGACCTTCATCCTGCCGGCGGTCGTCATCGTGCCGGGCATCATCGGGGTGTGCTGGGGAATGGCGCTCAAGCGCCGCAACCCGAAGGTCTACGCGCAGATCGGCCACGGGACCGAGGAGGCGGGAGCGCCCGAGCTCAGCGCCGAGGACTAGCGTCCGCGCGCGCACCGCGGGGTCGCGATCGGCCGTTCCC
>JAEWDJ010000500.1 GCA_023390155.1 Actinomycetes bacterium
TACCAGGGCGACGAGCTCGGCCTGCCGGAGGTGGAGGACCTGCCCGCGGACCGCCTCGAGGATCCGATGCACTTCCGCTCCGGCGGCGTCGACCCGGGCCGGGACGGCTGCCGCGTGCCGCTGCCCTGGCGGGGCGGCGTCGCGCCGTTCGGCTTCAGCCCCGCGGGCGCGACCGCGGAGCCGTGGCTGCCGCAGCCGGCCGACTGGGTGGAGCTGACCGTCGAGAAGCAGCAGAGCGACCCGGCGTCGATGCTCTGGCTCTACCGGCAGGCGCTGCGCCTGCGCCGCGCCGAAGGCGGCTTGGGCGACGGACCGTTCGCGTGGCTCGACGCGCCGCAGGGCGTGCTCGCGTTCGCCCGCGGCGACCGGTTCGTCAGCGTCACCAACCTCTCCGGCGGTCCCGTCGCGTTGCCGGAGAACACCGCCATCCTCCTCAGCAGCAGCCCGCTTGAGGCGGGCCTGCTCCCTCCGGACTCCACCGCCTGGCTGCGTACGCGCCCGGCGGCGCAGATCCCGGCCCGCACCACCCGCACCACTCGCACCACTCGCTGAGAGTCACCTCACCGATCACACTGGAAGGAACACCGACAATGAAGTCACCACGCACGATCGCGGCCGTCGCCGCGGTCGCCATCGCCGGAGCCGGCATCCTGGCCGGCTGCTCGTCGTCCGGCTCGGACGACGCGGACGGCAAGGTCCACATCACCGTCGCCAGCCTCATCCCCGGCAGCGACAAGGCCGCGTTCAAGGCCTTCGACGACCGCGTCAAGGAGTTCGAGAAGGCCAACCCGGACATCGTCGTGAAGTCCGAGGAGTACCAGTGGACGGGCCCGACGTTCGCGACGCAGCTCGCCGGCGGCACCCTCCCCGACGTCTTCAACGTGCCGTTCACCGACTCGCAGTCGCTGATCCAGGCGGGCCAGCTCGCCGACATCTCGGCCGAGGTCGCGAAGCTCCCGTACGCGGACAAGTTCAACGAGAACGTCCTCGCCGTCGCCAAGGACGGCGACAAGATCTACGGCATCCCCTACGGGCCGTACGCGATGGGGCTCTCCTACAACCGGGAGCTCTTCACCCAGGCCGGGCTCGACCCGGACAAGCCGCCGACGACGTGGGACGAGGTGCGCAGCGCCGCGAAGACCATCTCCGAGAAGGTCCCGGGCGTCGCCGGCTACATGCAGATGACGCAGGGCAACACCGGCGGCTGGGAGCTCACCACCACCGTCTACGCCCGCGGCGGCCGCATGGAGACCACCGAGGGAGGGAAGACGAAGGTCACGACGAACAACCCCGTGACCAAGGAGGCCCTGCAGTGGCTGAAGGACCTCCGCTGGAAGGACAACTCCGTCGGCAGCAACTTCCTCCTCGACTGGTCCGGGATCAACCAGGCCTTCGGCGCCGGGCAGGTCGCGATGTACCCGTCGGGCTCCGATGTGCTGACCTCGCTCGTGCAGCAGAACGCCGTCGACCCGAAGAACTACGGGCTCACGATGCTGCCGATCGACAGCAGCGACGCCGACGCCGGCGTTCTGGCCGGCGGCAACGTCGCGGCGGTGAGCCCCAAGTCGACCGAGGCCCAGAAGGAGGCCGCGGTGAAGTGGATCGACTTCTACTACATGCAGAAGCTGCTCAACCAGGAGCAGGCGGTCGCCGACGCGAAGGTGCTCGTGAAGTCCGGCCAGCCGGTCGGCGTGCCCACGCTGCCCGTCTTCGACAAGGCCACCTACGACCAGAACATGGAGTGGATCGCGGACGAGATCAACGTGCCGCAGGAGAACGTGGCGCCCTTCACGGCCAAGATCTTCGACGCGAACCTCGTGCCCGAGCCGAACAAGCACACGCAGGAGCTGTACGGCGCGCTCGACACGGTCGTCCAGGCCGTGCTGACCGACCAGAACGCCGACATCGACCAGCTGCTCAGCAAGGTCGACGCCGACATCCAGAAGCTCGTCGACGCCGACAAGTGAGTCAGGCGGCCGGCCGAGAGAGAGTGACCCGCGCATGACCGCGATCGATCGCCCCCGCCCGGCCGTCCGCCGGGCCCGACGCACGCCCGCGACCTGGATCCGCGGCGGCGGCCTGAGCACCCTGCTCTTCCTGCTGCCGATGCTGCTGATCTTCGGCGTCTTCTCCTGGTGGCCCATCGTCCGCAGCGTCGTGATGAGCTTCCAGCACACCAACCTCGTGACCCCGCCGGTGTGGGTGGGCTGGGACAACTTCGTCCAGGTGGCGAACGATCCGCTGTTCTGGACGGCGGTGGGCAACACCGCGTGGTTCGCCCTGCTCGCGCTCATCCTGGGGTACCCGATCCCGCTCATCGCCGCCGTGCTGATGAGCGAGGTCAAGCGGGCGAAGGGCCTCTACAGCGCTCTCGCCTACCTCCCCGTGGTGGTGCCGCCGGTGGTGGCGGTGCTGCTCTGGAAGTTCTTCTACGACGCCCGGCCCACCGGGGTCTTCAACACGATCCTCGGCTGGGTGGGCATCCCGCCGCAGCCGTGGATCCAGGATGCGACGCAGGCGATGCCCTCGCTCGTGGTCGAAGCCACCTGGGCGGCCGCGGGCGGCACGATCATCATCTACCTCGCCGCGATCACCGGCGTCGCCCCGGAGCTCTACGACGCGGCGGAGGTCGACGGCGCGAGCATCTGGCGGAAGATCTGGCACGTGACGCTGCCCCAGCTGCGCGGCGTGCTGCTCATCACGCTGATCCTGCAGATCATCGGCACCGCGCAGGTGTTCCTCGAACCGTTCCTGTTCACGGGAGGCGGACCGGTCAACTCGACCGTGACCATCCTGCTGCTCATCTACCGGTACGCGTTCCAGAACTCGCTCGGCGGGGACTACGGCGCGGCGACGGCGCTCAGCCTGATGCTCGCCGGCTTCCTGGCCGTGCTCTCCCTCGTCTACTTCCGCCTCACCAAGTCCTGGAGCCAGAATTGAGCACGTCGACCCAGCTGCCGCCCGAGGTCACCACGGTCGTGACCGCCGTCGTCGAGGAGGGGGCGAGCCCGGAGCCGCCGCGCCGCCGTCGCCGGCGCCGGCCCGCCCCGGCGGACGCCGACCGCGGCATCCTCTCGGTCTCCGACCGCCGCCGCCCGGGCGTGCGGTGGAGCTCGCGGATCGTGAACGCGCTGCTGCTGGTGCTGCTCGTGGTCGTCGGGCTCGGCCCGCTCCTCTGGCTCGGGAAGTCGGCCATCACCCCGACCGCCCACACGCTGAAGACGCCGATGGCGCAGTTCCCGAACGGCGTGGACTGGGCGAACCTCTCGACGGCGTGGTCCACCGTCCACATCGACGTGCAGTTCGTCAACACGATCTGGGTGGCGGCCGGCTCCTGGGCGGCCCAGGTGCTCGTCGCCACGACCGCGGGGTACGCGCTGAGCGTCCTGCGGCCCAGGTACGGCGCGGTGCTCTACGGGCTCATCCTCTGCACCCTGTTCGTGCCGTCGGTCGTGCTGCTCGTCCCTCTCTACCTCACCATCCTCGATCCGCCACTGCTCGGGCAGTCGCTGATCAACACGTTCTGGGCGGTCTGGCTGCCCGCCGGCGCGAGCGCGTTCAACGTCGTGCTGGTGAAGCGGTTCTTCGACAACCTGCCGCGCGAGGTGTTCGAGGCGGCGCGCACCGACGGAGCCGGCCCGTACCGCCTGTTCTGGTCCATCGTCCTGCCGATGTCGAAGCCCATCCTCGGCGTGGTGTCGGTGTTCGCCATCATCGCGGCGTGGAAGGACTACCTCTGGCCGCTGCTCGTGCTGCGCGACCCCGGCATCCAGCCGCTGTCGGTGCGACTGCCCACCCTGCAGGCGGCGATCCCGCTCGACATCTACCTGGCGGCGCTCGCGATCTCGACCCTCATCCCGATCGTGCTCTTCCTCGTCTTCCAGGGGCTGTTCCTGCGCAGCGCCGGGCTCGGAGGCGCCGTCAAGGGCTGACGGTTAGCATCGGGGGATGCGGACGGCGAGGCGGAGGGCGATGGTGCGCGCCTGCGCGACCCTTCTCGTCGCGGCGGGGATCTCCGCTCTGGCGGGATGCGCCGGCGCGACGCCGCAGGCCGCCTCCGGCACTGCGTCGGCCTCCCGGTCCGCCACCGGTTCGGCGTCGCCGCCGACTCCACACGGCTCGCAGCCCGCACCCGACCCCGCAGCCGCGTACGTCGACGCCCGGCTCGCCAACATGACGCTCCGGCAGAAGGTCGCGAGCCTCTTCATGCTGCACGCGCCCGGGACCGACCCCGCAGCCCTCCGCGGCTTCGTCGACCGGTACGGGCTCGGCGGACTCATCCTGATGGGCGACAACATCCCCGCGAGCCCGGACC
>JAEWDJ010000139.1 GCA_023390155.1 Actinomycetes bacterium
GCACGGCGTCGCCGGCCGCCGCGATCGCCGCCACGGCGATGCCCGCGAGCAGCGCCCTCGCCCGGCCCACGTCCGCCTCCGCGACCTCCCCGTCCGCGACGCCCCTCGGCTCCACCATCGCGGGCGCCGACGGCTCCTGGGGGCTCGCCCTCGACCTCTCGGCGCTCGGCGACGGCGCCTGGACCGTCTCCTTCACGCAGACCACGACGGCGGGCGTCTCCGATCCCGTCTCCCGAATCCTCGTCGTCGACCGCACCGCGCAGCCGCCGCAGCTCACCTCGGTCGACACCGGCTCCGGTGCCATCGCCGGCGCCGCGGCGCCGATCGTGTCGGGCACCGCGGAGCCCGGTGCGACCGTCGAGGTGTCGGACGACGGCCGCCTCCTGGCCACCGTCACCGCGGGCGCCGACGGCTCCTGGAGCACCGGCGAGCTCGTGCTCGCCTCCCGCGCGTTCGCCCTCACCGCCCGGCAGACCGACGTTCTGGGCAACGTGTCGGGCCCCTCGGCCGCGACGACCGGGAGCGTGCTCGCCCCCTCGGTCACCGCCTCCGCGCTCCTCAGCACCGTCACGGTGACGGCGTACGGCCTTCCGAGCACCGGGATGCTCGTCTACGTCGACGGGGCGCCGACGGGCCAGACCTTCGACACCGCGGCCGACGGGACCGCGGCCGCCGCCTACCTCTGGGTCGGCCCGGCCGGGGTGCACCGCATCGGCGTCGGGTACGACTTCGGCGCCCGCCACGGGATCGTGTCGGACGCGCCGGTCACGCTGCCCGGGTCGCCGTGACGGTCATCCGGCCGACGATCAGCACGAGGACGAGCGAGACCGCCAGCAGCACGATGTAGAGCACTGGCAGAAGCAGGAGCCCGCCGGCGTCGTAGACGAGCGAGCCGAGCAGCGCGCCGCCGCCGATCCCGATGTTGAAGGAGGTCGTGTAGAGCGCGCTCGCGGTGTCGCGGAACGCGGGCGACGAGGTGTGCAGCAGGCGCGTCTGGAGCAGCGGCGGGAGGGCGCCGAACGCGAGCCCCCAGAGCACGAACGCGATGAGCGCGAGCACCGGCTGACCGGCGAAGGCCGAGAGCCCGGCGACGGCCGCCCCGGTCACCAGCAGCGCGAGCACCAGGCCGAGCTGCGGGCGCGGGCCGAGCACCGAGCCCGCCAGCACCAGGCCGACGGCCCCGGCGATCCCGTAGACGAACAGCAGCGCGCCGACATCGCCGGCCGCGACGTTCATGGGCCCGGTCAGGAACGGGACGACGAACGTGTAGAACGAGTAGTGACCGACCATCGTGACCGCGGCGATCAGGCAGACCATGACGACGGCCGCGATCGTGCGGTCCTTCGGGCGCGGCCTGCTGCGGTCGCGGACGGGATGCGCATCCTCGTCGCGCTCGACTGCGGGCAGCAGGCGCCAGACGAGCACCGCGCCGACGAACATCAGGCCGGCGAGGATCCCGAACGAGAGCCGCCAGCCGAAGAGGTGGCCGGCGAAGGTGCCGAGCGGCACGCCGAAGACGAAGGCCAGGGTGCCGCCGCCGAGGGTGATGGAGACGGCACGGCCGATCTGCTCTTTGGGCACGAGATGCCCGGCGTAGGCGCCGACGATGGACCAGAACATCCCGTGTGCGATGCCACCCAGGATGCGGGAGGCCACCACCCACGCGTAGTCGGGCGAGAGCGCGGTGAGGAGGTTCGAGAGGCCGAGCACCACGAGCACGCCGACGATCATCCCGTGCCGGGGCCAGCGCTTCGTGAGCGCGGTGAGCGGCGTGCTCGTGACGACGACGGTGAAGGCGAAGACGGTGACCAGGAGGCCGATCTGCGCCTCGCTCACCCCGAGGGAGGCGCTCATGTCGGGCAGGAGCCCGGTCGGGATCATCTCGCTCGTGACCGAGAGGAACACAGCGGCGGCGAGCGCGAACAGGCCCACCCAGGGGAACTTCGGAACGGTTGCCAGCGGCGACGTTGAAGAGGCAGTCATGACGATCTGTCCAACGAACGGCGTTCCCCGCCCATTCCGGCCGTGACGGCGGGAGGACGATGAGCGGGTCGACTACGCGCCCATGTGCGCGCCCAGGGCCGTGCGGGAACCGCCGACCGCGGTCGAGTCTACCGGAGGGAGGCGAGCACCGTCCCCGTCGTCTCGATCCCGATGAGCGGCGCGTACAGCGCCATCGCGTCCAAGGCCCGCTGGTGGTCGGCGTCGCTGAGGCCGGCGCAGGCGTCGGCGGCGACCCGCACGTGCACGCCCGCGTCGGCGGCGGAGAGGGCGGTGGAGAGCACGCAGCAGTCGGTGGAGACGCCCGCGAGGACGATCTCGTCGGCGTCGCCGATGGCCTCCTGCAGCGCCGGCCCCCACTTGCCGAACGTCGTCTCGGTGACGACGGGGTGCCCGGTGTCACGAAACGCCGGCACCAGGTCGTAGAGCGGATCGTCGGCGGGCACGAGGGCGAACGGCCAGTCCTCGTAGTAGCGGACCCACGCTCCCTCGGGCCGCGTCGGCGCGGTGAACCGCGTGAAGACCACGCGGGTCCCGAATGCCGGGAGCAGCCGCGCGACGCCGGTCTCCGCGTCCGCGAAGCCCGGCGTGAACCAGCCGCTCGCCGGGTCGCCGAACACCTGCTGCATGTCGACGACCACGAGCACGGGGTCCGTCATCGTCCCTCCTGCCGCCGGATCGCGCCGCGCGAGAACAGGAACGTGCCCAGGAAGCCGATCACGAGGGCGACGAGCACACCGAGGTTGGCGTAGGCCCAGTCGCCCTGGGTGCCGCCGAGTCCGAGCGGCCCGAGCAGATAGCCCTGCCAGCTCAGCCACTCCGCGGCGCCGTTGGTGACGAGGCCCCAGCCGATCGCCGTCCCGAGCACGATGAGCGCGATCGGCAGCCAGCGCACCGAGCCGTAGCGGCCGCGCGGGTCGTAGAGCTCGGCCTCCGCGTAGTCCCGGCGGCGCAGCGCGATGTCAGCCACGAAGATGCCGCACCACGCGGCGATCGGCACGCCGAGGGTGATGAGGAAGCCCTGGAACGGGCCGAGGAAGTCGCCCGCGAAGAACACGACGTAGATCGCGCCCGCCGTCATGATGACGCCGTCGATCCCGGCCGCCACGTAGCGCGGGACGCGGACCCCGACGCTCAGCAGCGCGAGCCCCGACGAGTAGATGTCGAGCACCGCACCGCCCACGAGCCCCAGCACCGCGACGATCACGAACGGCACCAGGAACCAGGTGGGCAGGAGCGAGGCGAGCGCGCCGATCGGATCGGCCGCGATCTTCTCCGACAGGCTCGACGACGACCCCGCGAGCAGGATGCCGAAGATCAGGAGCACGACCGGCGCGAGGGACGAGCCGAACGTCGTCCAGCCGACGACCCCGCCGCTGCGGGTCGACCGGGGAAGGTAGCGGGAGTAGTCCGCGGCGGCGTTCACCCAGCCGAGACCGAAGCCGGTCAGCATGAAGACGAAGCCGCCGATCACGTGCGGCGCGTCGCCGGCGGGGAGCGCCGCGACCGCGCCGAGGTCGATGTGGCCGAGCACCAGCGCGATGTAGAACAGCGTGAGCACGCCGGTCACCACCGTGATGACCATCTGCATGCGCATGATCAGGTGGAAGCCGATCACGCCCCCCACCACGACGAGCGCGACCACCACGACGAGGGCGACGATCTTGGTGACCACGCCGCCCTCCCAGCCCAGGCGCTCGAAGACGGTCGCGGTTGCCAGCACGGCGAGCGCGGTGAGCACGGTCTCCCAGCCCACGGTGAGCAGCCAGGAGAGCAGGGACGGGACGCGGTTGCCCTGCACCCCGAAGACCGCGCGGCTGAGCACCATCGTCGGGGCGGAGCGGCGTTTGCCCGGGAGCGCGATGATGCCGCAGAGCTGGATCGACGCGACGATGCCGATGACGCCGACGATGGTCGCCTGCCAGAACGAGAT
>JAEWDJ010000021.1 GCA_023390155.1 Actinomycetes bacterium
GGGTGCGACCGTCGCCGCCGATCTCGCGCAGCGCATCCACCCGCCCGAGCGCCGCGAGGGCCGCGACGGGGTCGCCGTCGGCCGCGACCTCCACGAGCACGGTGTCGCCGCGGAGGCCGCTCTTCAGCTCCTCCGGCGTGCCGCCGGCGACGACGCGGCCGTGGTCGACGATCGCCAGCCGGCCCGCGAGCCGGTCGGCCTCGTCGAGGTAGTGCGTCGTCAGGAGCACGGTGAGCCGCTCGTCGGCGGTGAGCCGCTCGATCTCGAGCCACAGCTCGGTGCGCGCCTCCGGGTCGAGCCCGGTCGTGGGCTCGTCGAGGAAGAGCACGTCCGGCCGGTGCATCAGCCCGAGCGCGACGTCCAGCTTGCGGGCCATGCCGCCGGAGTACGTCTTGACCTGGCGAGTAGCGTGCTCCGCGAGGCCGAAGCGGTCGAGCAGCTCGCGGGCCCGGGCGCGCGCGTCCCTCCCGCTCATACCCTGCAACCGGCCGGCCAGCACGAGGTTCTCGACGCCGGTGTCCATGGGGTCGGACACCGGCTTCTGGGCGACGAACCCGAGTGCGCGGCGCACGCGGCCGGGATGCCGGGCCACGTCGATCCCGGCGACCCACGCGCGGCCGGAGTCGGCGCGGGTCAGGGTCGACAGGACCTTCATGGTGGTGGACTTGCCGGCGCCGTTCGGACCGAGCAGGCCGAAGACGCTCCCCGGCTCGGCGGTGAAGTCGAGCCCGTCCAGGGCACGGACGGGCGGGGCGCCCCTCCCGCCGGGATAGGTCTTGACGAGGTGGTCGGCGGCGAGCGCCGGACCGGTCGATGGTGCCACGATGGCTTCCTCTCTGTGAGGTCACCGACGGCCGGGATATCATCGAAACCGACCCTCGGTGACTGTTGACGCAGGTTCCGCAAGGAACGACTGAAGGTTTCCGATGGCCGGGGAGTTGCCGCTCTCCGGCCATCGTCTGTGTGCGGCGGGCGCCGCGGCGTTCACTTCCCCAGCAGCTCGGCCACCTCCGTCCCGAAAGCGCCGGCCGAGACCCGCTGACGGATCTCGGCCATGCTGAGGCCCTGGGCGAGCAGCGCGTGCAGCTGCTCCCACCACTCGTAGCCGCCGATCGACCGCGCGCGCAGCCGCGCGAGCAGGTCGGCGACGAAGGCGCGCTCGGCGTCGAGCACGGCCTGCCGGTAGTGGAACTCGATCATGAACAGCTCGGGGAGGCCGAGCTGCGCGCTCTTCTCGGCCTCGGCCCGGCGCGCGGCGATGTCGGCGTCGAGGCGTTCGAGCCGGTGCTCGAGCAGGTCGGCGGCCGCGTCCGGCGGCAGCATCGGCAGGAGCGACAGCCCCGTCTCGATCGCCGGGTACTCCTTCACCGGCGTCTCGATGAGGTCGCTCAGCCAGTCGATCGCCTCCGCCCGCCCGGGCTCCGTGAGCTGGTAGACCACGCGCTCGGGCCGGTTGCCCTCGCGCTCGGTCTGCGCCACCTCGATGAACCCGTGCTTCTCGAGCGACTTGATGACGGAGTAGAGGGAGCCGAAGTTGAGGCGGATGCTGTCCTCCTTGCCGCGCTCCCGCATCGTCGTCGTCATCTCGTACGGGTACATGGGCTTCTCCCACAGGCAGGCCAGGACGGCCAGGGCCAGCGGGTTCGCGACCGCACGCTTCGACATTGCTCACCTCCGAATACTCGAAACAGAGTATTCGACAGCGGATGGTTTGTCCAGGACGTCCGACCGCTAGCGTGGAAGCCATGACCCTGCAGATCCGCCCCGCCCGCGCCGACGATCACGAAGCGCTCCTCCGCCTCTGGCGCGGAGCCGTCGAGGCGACCCACGACTTCCTCACCCCCGCCGACATCGACTGGTACGAGCGAGCCGTCGCCGAGTACCTCCCGCAGATGAGCGACCTCCGCGTGGCGGACGAGGACGGCACACCCGTCGGCTTCATCGCGCAGGAGGACGGCGAGATCCAGATGCTATTCGTCGACCCGGCGCACCACGGGTCGGGCATCGGCTCCGCGCTGCTGGCCGCGGTGGCGACCGGGCATCCCGTGCTGCAGGTAGACGTGAACGAAGCGAACCCGAGCGGGCGTGCGTTCTACGCCGCGCGGGGGTTCGTTCAGGTGGGCCGCTCGGAGCTCGACGGGGAGGGGCGACCCTTCCCGCTGCTGCATCTGCGGCGCCCCTAGGACGGGGGCAGAACGCGTCTGTACGTCGCGAGAACATCCCATAGGAAATTCGCAGCAAAAATAACGACTTGATAACTAGATCCCGTTACCTCTTCGTTATATAGTTCAAGAGCAATGGTTGTTTGCTGTGGCAGCCATCGCGGAATGTGATTGCAGGACACTCTTGGTGCAAGGGAGAGGGCCGGCCGCTAGCCTCTGCGGCCGGCCCTCAATCTGTCTCCGGCGCCGCCTCTCGCACTGCTCCCCCGGCCGCCTGCTGCGGCGCCCCTCTCGGTGAGCACCCGCTCCGTCCTCCCGTGCTGGCACGGATGGCCCTGTCGGCGGATGATGAGAAGATGCGAATGCATCGAGACGCGTTCGAGCATGGAGAGGCAGGCGTCATGAGCAGCAGCGCGACGACCGGGACGGCTCCGGCCCGGCACCGCATCAGCGCCGTCTCCGCGTGGGAGTCGCTCTTCCGCGCGCAGGTCGCCGTGATGCGCTCCCTCGCCGCCGAGTTCCCGACCAAGGACATCTCGTTCAACGAGTACGACGTGCTGTTCAACCTCTCCCGTCAGCCGGACCGCCGGCTGCGCCTCCGCGACCTCAACAAGCACGTGCTGCTCACGCAGCCGAGCGTCAGCCGGCTCATCGACCGGCTCGCCGCCCGCGGGCTGGTCGCCAAGCGCACCGACCCGGCGGACGCCCGCGGAACCCTGATCGCGCTGACGGACACCGGCTACGAGATGTTCCGGAGCGTCGCCGTCGAGCACATGAAGACGATCACGAGCCGCGTCGGCGGCCGTCTCGAGCCCGAAGAGCTGGAGACGCTGGCGGCGCTGTGCGACAAGCTCCGCGGCGCGGCATGAGCTTCTCCACCGATCGGTGGAACCTCCGTCTCTCCCCAAACTGAGCGTCGCCCCGGCGACCGGGAGGGGTGCCACGCGTATCATGACGCGCATGGCCTCGACGACACCGGGAAGAAGATGGAAGTGGGCGCCGGCGCTCCTGGGATTCGTCGCGCTCAGCGGAATGGCGGGCATCCTGGCCGCGGCCGCGGTGACGCCCGCGGTCGCGTTGACGGGGTCGGCCGCCGACTCCACCATCGGCGTCTTCGACGGTCTCCCCGAGTACATCAAGGTCGAGCCGCTGGCGCAGGCGTCGACAATGTACGCGACGTCGAACGGGCAGCAGATCCCCATCGCGACCTTCTACTCCCAGAACCGCGTCGAGGTCGGCTGGGACGCGATCTCGCAGAACCTCAAGGACGCGGCGATCGCCACCGAGGACCCCCGCTTCTACGAGCACGGCGGCATCGACGTGACCGGCACCCTCCGCGGCGCCGTGCTGACGGCACTGCACAAGTCGGTGCAGGGCGGCTCGTCCATCACGCAGCAGTACGTCAAGAACGTGCTCGTGCAGCGCTGCGAGAACAAGCAGCCCGACCTCACCGCCAGCGAGGACGTCCAGAAGAAGCAGCTCGCCGCCTACCGCTCCTGCTACAACGACGCGACCGAGGTCGACCCCGTGCGCAAGCTGAAGGAGATGCGGTACTCGATCGGCCTCGAGAAGGAGTACTCGAAGAACGACATCCTGCAGAGCTACCTGAACATCGCGCTGTTCGGCGGGCGGGTCTACGGCGTGCAGTCGGCGGCCTCCTACTACTTCGGCGTCTCCGCGAAAGACGTGAACCTGCAGCAGGCGGCCACCCTCATCGCCATCCTGAACAACCCGGACAACCTCCGCATCGACCGGCCCGACGACGCGGAGAACGGCGCCGCCAACGGTTACAAGGAGACGCTCGACCGCCGCAACTACGTGCTCGACCGGATGCTCGTCAACGGAAAGATCACCAAGGAGGAGCACGACGCGGCGAAGGCGACGCCGGTGGAGCCCAAGATCACGCCGGTGCAGAACGGCTGCATGACCGCGCAGCAGTACAACGCGGCCTTCTTCTGCGACTACGTCGAGCGCATCATCGAGCAGGACCCGACGTTCGGCAAGACGGACGACGAGCGCTCGAGCTTCCTCACCCGCGGCGGCCTGAAGATCTACACCACGCTCAACCTCGACCTCCAGGGCACCGCCCAGCAGGCGCTCAGCGCCTACATCCCCGCGACCAGCCCGAACCTCGACCTCGGCGCGTCCAACGTGTCGGTGGAGGTGGGCACCGGCCGGGTCATCACGATGGTGCAGAACCGGCCCTACGACAACACCGCGCAACCGGCCCCGGGCACGACCGCGGTGAACTACAACACGGACAGCGACTACGGCGGCTCGCAGGGCTTCCAGACCGGATCCTCCTACAAGGCGTTCGACCTCCTGGAGTGGCTGCAGGAGGGGCACTCGCTCTATCAGACGGTGAGCGGGACCCAGCACAGCTTCCCGCAGAGCTCGTTCCACGCGAGCGACCCGTGCAACGACATCGGTGGAGCGCCGTGGAACGTCGCAAACGACGAAGGCGAGACGGTCGGCAGCACGACGGTCATGAACGCGACCGCGCAGTCGATCAACACGATCTTCGCGAAGATGGCGACGCAGCTCGACCTCTGCGGCATCAAGCAGCGCGCGCAGGACCTGCTCGTGCACGGCGCCGACGAGGAGATCAACCGCTTCATGGCCAACCCGTCGTCGGTGCTCGGCACGAACTACATCGCACCGCTGACCATGGCGACCGCCTACGCGGGGATCGCCAACAACGGTCTGGCCTGCAGCCCGGTCGCCATCGACAAGATCGTGGACGCCGACGGCGCCGAGCACGCGGTGCCGAAGAGCCAGTGCTCGACCACCCCGATCGACCCGGGGGTCGCCGCAGCGGCCATCTACGCCCTGCAGGGCGTGCTCCGCGGCGGCGGGACCGCGGTCTCGGCCAACCCGGGCGACGGCATCCCGATCTTCGGCAAGACCGGCACGACGGACGACTCGCTCGAGAACTGGCTCGTGACCTCCACCACCAAGACGGCCCAGGCCACGTGGGTGGGCAACGTCGAGGGCGCGGTCGCCCTCCGCAGCCAGCGGTTCCAGGGCATCGGCGGCGGCAACGTCAAGTTCTCGATCGTCAAGCCGATCGTCGCCGCGCTCAACGCGGCGTACGGCGGCAGCGCCTTCCCGACGCCGCCGGCGAAGTACCTCACCGGCTCGGCGCCGCCCAAGTCGTCGACACCGGCGAAGCCGAGCCAGCCGGCGCCGCCGGCGCCGGGGAACGGTGGGGGCAACGGCGGCGGC
>JAEWDJ010000121.1 GCA_023390155.1 Actinomycetes bacterium
GGCTATGACCGCCCTCCTCGCGCCCGATGCCCGGCTCGAACGCGTCGCCACCGGCGCGACCTGGGCGGAGGGGCCGTGCTGGATCCCGGCCACCGGCCGGCTGCGCTTCAGCGACGTCGTCGGCGACCGCATCCTGGAGTTCGACCCGGCGACGGGCGAGGCGACCGTCTACGCCGAGCAGGTCGAGTACGTGAACGGGCGAACCCTCGACCGCGACGGCTCCGTGCTGCAGTGCTCCCACGGCCGCCGCCGCGTCGAGCGCGACCGGGACGGCGTGGTGGAGCCCGTCGTCGACCGGTACGGCTCCCTCCGCTTCAACTCCCCCAACGACATCGTCGTCGACTCCACCGGCGCGATCTGGTTCACCGACCCGCCCTACGGTCTGCACGAGAGCGGACGCGAGGGCCACCCGGGCCGGCCGGAGTACGGTGGCAACTACGTCTTCCGCGTGGACCCCGTCACGGGCGATCCCGACGCCGTCATCACCGACATGGTCCACCCGAACGGCCTCGCCTTCTCTCCCGACGAGTCCGTGCTCTACGTCGCCGACACCGGCCGCATCTGGGACGACCGCGCGCCCGGCTGGATCCGCGCCTACGACGTCGTCGACGGCCGCTGCCTCCGCCCGCGCGTCCTGGTCGAGGTGCGCCCCGGGCTCGCCGACGGCTTCCGCGTGGACGAGGCCGGCCGCATCTGGTCCTCCAGCCAGGACGCGGTGCGCGTCTACAGCCCGGCGGGCGAGCCGCTGCTGGTCATCCCGGTGCCCGAGACCGTCTCCAACGTCGCCTTCGGCGGCCCGGACGGCCACGACCTCTACATCACCGCCACCACGAGCCTCTACCGCATCCGCACCACCACGCGCGCGGCCACCCGGCCCGCGGGCTGAGCGGGGTCGCGGCGCGGCGACGGGACGGCCGCAGCCCGACCACGAAGCGGCGCAAGGTGCGCCGTTTGCGGGCCGAGCGGTCGAATTCTGCGCCGCCTCGCCGGAGGTTCGCCCGCGCTCGGCTGCACGACGCAGTGTAAAGAGCGCCGCTCGCCGGCGCGTCGCTCCATCCTTCACCCGCGCGCTTCCGCGCGAAGCGGCGCAATGCGCGCCGACGGCCGCCGAGCGAGCAGAGAATCAGCCCGGTCGGCTGGTTCGTCGGCCCCCTCGATCCTCCCTCGCCCGCGCCCTGCGCCGCGAAGCGCTGACCCCCGCTGCCTCGACGCCGTCCACTGCCCCACACACGCATACCGACCGAAGCCGCGCGACGTGCGCCGACCTCCGCCGAGAAGGCGGAGAATCAACCGCCTCGCCGGCTCCCGCGCCCCGGCCGCGCGCCCGCCTCAGTCGGCGGGCCCCCGGGCCGGCGGGATCTCCTGACCCTGGGCGATCAGCTCGTCCGTGATGACGGTGATCGCGTTCAGCGCCTTCGGGAATCCGCAGTACTGCACCGTGTGGATGACGGTCTCGAGGATCTCCGTCGGCGTGCAGCCCACGTGGAGGGCGCCACGCGTGTGGCCGCGCAACTGCGGTTCGAGGCCGCCGATCGTGACGAGGGAGGCGAGGGAGAGGAGCTCGCGCTGTGCCAGTGTGAGCCCGGGGCGCGAGTAGATCTCGCCGAAGTTGAACTCGACGCCGAAGCGGGCGAGATCCTGGGCCAGGCCGGTCTGCTGGGCGATGAGTTTCGCTCCCTTGCCGGGGCCGTAGACCTCGTCGAACCAGCGTTCGCCGGTGCGCAGTCGTTCGCTCATGGTGTCCTCCCGCTCAGATCGAGTGTCCGCCGTCGACCGGGAGGACGACGCCGGTGATGTTCTCGGCCTCGGGCGCCGCGAAGAAGACGACGATCTCGGCCAGGTGCTCGGGGACGCCGAGCTTGCCGGTCGGGATCTGCGCGAGCAGGGCGGCCCGACGCTCGGGGGTGTCGTTGTCGCGGCCCGGGGTCGCCTGCGCGCCGGGCGCGATCGCGTTGACCGTGACGCCTTCTGCCGCGACCTCGATCGCGAGCGACTTGGTCAGGCCGATCACGCCGGCCTTGGCGGTGGCGTACGCGGTGGCGTTGCGCACCAGACGGCCGCCGGACACGGCGGCGATGGAGGAGATGTTGACGATGCGGCCGTCCCGCTGCGCGAGCATCGTCGGCAGCACGGCGCGCGTCACGGTGTAGACGGAGGTCAGGTTGCGGTCGAGCTGTGTCTGCCACACCTCCGGCGGCACCTCGTGGAACGGCGAGACCGCTCCCCCACCCGCACCGTTCAGCAGGATGTCGACGCCGCCCCATTCGGCGACGATCCCCTCGACGGCGCCCGCCACAGCATCCGCGTCGGTGAGGTCGACGGCCGCGCTCAGCGCCCGGCGCCCCTCGCCGCGCACGAGCTCCGCGGTGCGTTCCAGCCCCTCCGCGTTGAGGTCGAGGCCCGCCACGTCGGCCCCCTCACGGGCCAGGGTGCGGGCGATGACGGTGCCGAGGGCGCCGGCGGCCCCGGTGACGATGGCGCGTTTGCCGGTGAGTCTCATGTGCTCTTCTCTCGTGCGGGTGCGGGTGCGGGTGGTGGGATGGATCGGGATGACGCTGGAGGTCGTTCGCAGCGGCTGGAGGGTCTCCCCTCGCGTCTCAGTACCGGAACTCGTCCCGCCACCGGTGCTCGGCCGCGAATCCGAGCTTCTCCTGCGCCTTGCGGGTGGAGATGAGCGCGTCGGAGTCGCCGAGCGTCGGGTCCACGGGCACGCCCGGGAACCAGAGGTTCGCGAGCTCGCGGCTCGGGATGGCCGAGCCCGAGTCGGGCGCGGCGACGGCGTAGGTCTCGAATCCGGGTTCGCCGGCCGCCAGCGCGAGGGCGACGGCTTGTGCTCCGTCGCGGGCGTCGATGTAGGTGCCGATCAGGTCGCGGCGGTACTCGGGGTCGGTCGCACGGGCGAACGTGCTGTACTCGTCCGCGCAGACCACGTTGGTGAAGCGGAGGGCGGTGATGCTGAGCTGCGGATCCCAGCCGACCAGCTGGCCGAACATCGCCTCCTCCATGACCTTGGCGAGGCCGTAGGAGTTGTACGCGGCCGTGTACTCCTCGTCGACGGGGAGCCTCGGCGGCGGCACCTCGAACGGGAATCCCATCGCCGTGATGCTGGAGGCGGCGACGACCCGGTGGATGTCGGCCCGCAGCGCGGCGAAGAGCACGTTGCCGGTGACGGCGAGGTTGTTCTGGAACGTCGTGATGTCGGGAACGAGCCCGTTGACGGGGATGGCCGCCAGGTGCACGAGGGCGTCCACGCCGGTGTGCCGGGCGGTGACGCCGAGCAGCGCGTCGAGGGTCTGGCCGTAGTCGGAGAGGTCGACCTGTGTGAAGCCGGGCCCGGCGGCGCCCGCCCGGTCGAGCCCGATGACCTCGTGGCCGTCGCCGCGGAGGCGTTCGACGGTGACCGAGCCGAGCTTGCCGGAGCTTCCCGTGACAGCGATGCGCATGGTGTCCTTTCGAGAGGGGGCGGTCGGCCGGTGCTCAGCCGTGGGCGCGGAAGCCGTCGGGGAGCGGCAGCGCCGGCACCTCGTGGCCGGCGGCATCCGCGTCGTCGTGGTGCAGGTGACCGACCCGGCCGCCCGCCGGATGCCCGGTCTCGGTGAAGAAGCCGCGCAGCTCCTCGTAGACGGCGACGATGTCGTGCGTGGTGCCCGCGGGATGCAGGACGATGTCGCCGGCCTGCACGTCGCGCTCCGCTCCGTCGACGAGGATGCGGCCCTTGCCCGCGGTGATGAACCAGAGCTCGTCGTCGTCGTGGTGGTGGCGGTCGAAGCGGCCACCCTCGACGGGCACGGCGAAGCGTCCGGCGGTCGCGGTGCCGGTGGCCTCCGGTCGGTTGGCCGGGTTCAGCCACTGGCCGGGCTCGTAAACGGGCATCCCTCACTCCTTCCGCGCGGCGGTGCGCGCACATCTGCGTGTCGGGGATGCGGTCATCCTGACACGACACTTTGATACGTGTCAATCTTCTTGTGCTGTGCACTGGCGGCGTGATACTCCTGGTACTTGAAACGTGTCAGACACACCGTCGATCACCGTCGATCAGCACCCCGGAACGCGAGGCCCCATGCAGCAC
>JAEWDJ010000158.1 GCA_023390155.1 Actinomycetes bacterium
GGAGAAATCACCCTCCGGGACCCCAATCTCCTCCGCTCCCCGCCGCCACGCCGCCGCAGCCGCCGCATCTCCTCCGCTGCCGACGCCGACCACCCCGTCAGCCGAGCAGCACCTCGACCCCGACCACCGGGATGCGGCCCTCGGCCGCCGCCGCCAACCGCGGGTCGAGGGTGACCAGCGCGTCCGCCTGCAGCGTCGCGACGGCGAGGTACTCGGCCGGGCCCGGGTCCTCCCAGCCCAGCTCGGAGGCGAGCCGCCAGGCGGTCGCGCGCGAGACCCGATCGCCCAGCAGGCGGATGCGGAGGGTGGCGAGCCGCTCCAGCCGCGCCCGCCCCTCGCGCTCGTCGAGCTTCCCGGCACGGACGTCCGCGTAGAGGAGCCGCAACGCGTCGGACCGCAGCACCGCGGGCCCGACGAGGCTGTCACCGTCGGCGGGCTGGCGTACCGTGTCCACTTCCACCAGCCGCAGCGCCACCGCTGCGTCGATCGCGTACCGTGCCATGGCGGTCAGGGTACGCCGCGGCTAGCCGGTCGGCCGCATCCCGTCAGGCGCTCCCCGCCCCCGACTCACCCCAGCGCGGGCCCGTCCAGCACGACGGCGATCAGCCGCTCGACCGCGGCGTCGTCCGTCTCGACGCGGGCGAGGGCGCGGAGGATGATGGCGCCGACGAGCACCTCGCCGAACTCGGTCATCGGCACGGTGCCCGCGAGCTGGCCGGCGTCGATGGCGGTCTGGAGGCGGGCGGAGAGGGAGGAGCCGGCGCCCAGCTTGTCGAGGATGCGGCGGGTGATCTCGGCGTTCTCGGCGGCGGCCGCGGCGAAGGAGCGCACGAGGTTCTCGCCGTCCTGACGCTGCAGCACGCGGAAGACGTCCCGCAGCCACGAGACCAGGTCGGCACGCAGGTCGCCGGTGTCGGGCGGGATGAGCGGTTCGGGGACGAGGATGCCCTCGACCAGGCAGTCGACGACGAGCTCGCTCTTGGAGCCCCACCAGCGGTAGATCGTCTGCTTGCCGACCCCGGCCTCGGCGGCGACGCCCTCGATGGTGAGGTGGTCGTAACCGCGGGCCGCGAAGAGTCGCGCGGTCGCTTCGAGGATGGCGACGCGCGCCTCCTCGCTGCGCGAACGTCCACTCCGGCCGGTCATCCTCACATCTTACGTTCATCTTTCGATACGAGACGGTGCGTATCATCGAGCGAGTCGGCGCGTGGACGCCACGGAGAGGATGAGATGGCCGAGTTGCTGTACCGCCTGGGGAAGGGCGCCGCCAAGCGGGCCTGGGTCGTCATCGGCGCGTGGATCGTGGTGCTCGCGATCGCCGTCACCGGGTTCCTCATCGGCTACAAGGGGCTCAGCTCGAGCTTCGACATCCCGGGCACGGCGTCCGGCGCGGTGACCGACGAGCTGGCGAAGAAGCTGCCGAAGTTCAGCGGCGCCTCGGGTACGGTCGTGCTCACCACCACGAACGGCGACGCGTTCACCGACGCGCAGAAGCAGGCCATCGCCGACGCTGTCGCGAGCGCGAAGGATCTGCCGGACGTCTCGGGCGTCACCGACCCGTTTTCCACCGAGCAGCAGCGCGCCGACCAGCAGAAGCAGCTGACCGACGGGCGCGCGCAGATCGCCTCCGCCACCGAGCAGCTCGACGCCGGGCAGGCGCAGCTGGATGCCGGCACGGCCCAGCTGGAGGCCTCGCAGCAGCAGCTCGACACCGCCAAGGCGCAGCTGGTCGCGGCGGGCCGGCCCACCACGGCGCTGGACGCGCAGCAGGCGCAGCTCGACGCGGGCAAGGCTCAGCTGGCCGAGCAGCAGCAGAAGCTCACCGACGGGCGCGCCGAGCTGACGACGCAGACGGCGAAGCTCGAGCAGGGCGAGCAGCTGCTGTCGCTCGCGAAGGACATCCGCCTGGTCTCGTCCGACGGCTCGGCCGCACTCGTGAGCGTCTCGTTCGACAAGCCGCGCCTCGAGCTGTCGGAGGAGTCGAAGCAGGCCGTCATCGACCACTTCGAGGAGCACCCGGTCGACGGCGTCACCGCCGACTTCTCGACGGAGCTCGCCCAGGGCGTCCCGGAGGTGCTGGGCGTCGGCGAGCTGATCGGCGTGATCATCGCGGCCGTGGTGCTGCTGGTGATGCTCGGCTCGGTCATCGCGGCCTCCCTCCCGCTCGTGACCGCCATCCTGGGCGTCGGCATCGCCTCCCTCGGCACCCTCGCCTTCTCGGGCGTCGTGCAGATGGCCTCGGTCACACCCGTGCTGGGCGTGATGCTGGGGCTCGCGGTGGGGATCGACTACGCCCTGTTCATCATCAACCGGCACCGCAAGCAGCTGCTCCACGGCGCGGATGTGCGGGAGTCGATCGGCCTCGCGAACGGCACGGCCGGCAACGCCGTCGTCTTCGCCGGCACCACGGTCGTCATCGCGCTGCTGGCGCTCAACGTCACGGGCATCCCGTTCCTCGGCCTGATGGGCACCGCGGGGGCGATCGCCGTCGCCATCGCCGTGCTGATCTCCATCACCCTGACCCCGGCCCTGCTCGGCCTGGCCGGGATGCGCATCCTCACGCGCCGCGCCCGGGCCCGCGCCGAGAAGCGCGAGCACCGCACGCAGAAGCCGGTCACGCCCATGAAGACCTGGCGCGCCATCGTCACGAGCGTCGCGGCCATCGCCGCGCTGCTCGTCATCGCGGCGCCGGTGCTCACGATGCGGGTCGGCCTGCCCGACGGCGCCCAGGAGCCGGCCGGCTCCACCACGGCCCACGCCTACCAGGTGATCGAGGACTCGTTCGGCGAGGGCGCCAACGGCACCCTGCTCGTCTCGGCCACACTCCCGGCCGGACTCGACGACGACGAGGTGACCGCCGCCCAGCTGACCATCGCGCAGAAGCTGGCCGACCAGTCCGACGTCGCCGCGGTCGCCCCGATCGCCGTGTCGGACGACCACCGCCTCACCGCGTTCCAGGTCGTCCCGAAGGAGGGGCCGAGCAGCGCCTCCACCGAGCAGCTGGTGCGCGACCTGCGCGAGCTGCCCGCGGTCGGCGACGGGATCACGCTGGGCGTGGCCGGTCAGGCGGCGAGCAACATCGACATCTCCGAGAAGATCGTCGGCATCCTGCCGCTCTACCTCGCGGTCGTCGTGGGACTCTCGCTGATCATCATGATCGTGGTGTTCCGCTCGTTCGTGGTGCCGCTGATCGCGACGGGAGGCTTCGTGCTCTCGCTGTTCGCGACCTACGGCGCGATCGTGGCCGTCTTCCAGTGGGGCTGGTTCGGAGCGCTGTTCGGCATCCACACGACCGGGCCGATCCTGAGCTTCCTGCCGGTGATCCTCGTCGGCATCCTGTTCGGCCTCGCGATGGACTACCAGCTCTTCCTCTCGACCGGGATGCGGGAGGCGTACGTGCACGGCTCCCCCGCGCGCCTGGCCGTGATGCAGGGCTTCCGCGCCGGCCGCTCGGTCGTGATCGCGGCGGGCATCATCATGGTGTCGGTGTTCGGCGGCTTCATCTTCTCGGACTCGACGATCATCCGCTCGCTGGGCTTCGGCCTGGCCTTCGGCGTGCTGCTCGACGCGTTCGTGGTGCGCATGCTGCTCATGCCCGCGCTGATGCACCTCGTCGGCCGCGGGGCCTGGTGGATGCCGCGCTGGCTCGACCGCATCCTCCCGAACGTCGATGTGGAGGGCGCGAACCTGGAGCGCCAGCACCACCTCGACGGGTCGCCGGTGGAGGCGGGGGCGGCGGAGACGGGGTCGGAGTCGCAGCCGGAGTCGGCGCCCGCCCGCTGACCCGCCTGACCGCGGGTCCGCGTCGGATGCCCGCATCCGGCGCGGATCCGCGGCGCCCACCGGCGCGCGAGAATGGAGCGTGCACAATCTCGGACTCCTCTTCGACGTCGACGGCCCCATCGCGAGCCCCGTCACCCGCACGATCAACGTGCGCAGCATCGTCACCGACCTGGTGGCCATCGCGGCCGCGGGCGTGCCGATCGCGTTCATCACCGGCCGGTCGGGCGACTTCATCCGCCACCAGGTGGTGACGCCGCTGTGCGACGCCGGCCTCGGGGAGGCGCTCGACCGGGAGGGTGCGCGGATGTTCGGCGTGTTCGAGAAGGGCGGCGCGTGGGCGCCGATCACCGGCGAGGGGATGGGCGAGGTCACGGTCGACGAGTCGGTCGCGTTCACGCCCGAGGCCGTGGACGGCGTGCGCTCGCTCGTGCGCGACCGGTTCGCCGACACGATGTTCTTCGACGAGACGAAGCGCGCCATGATCTCGGTCGAGCAGCGCACCGACGTGGACGCCGAGACGTACCGGGAGGCGCAGCCGCGCTTCCAGGACGCGGCCTTCGACCTGCTGACCGGGCTGGGCGTGGGGCTCCGCTACGGCGAGCGCTCGGCGCCGGACGCCCACGGCGCTGTCCCGTTCCGCGTCGACCCGACCATCATCTCCACCGACATCGAGTCCGTGCTGCTCGACAAGGACCGGGGCGCGCAGCGCGCGTTCGAGTACTTCGCCGAGCGCGGCCCGCTCCCCCGGCGCTGGCGCTCCGTCGGCGACTCCCGCAGCGACTACAAGATGGCCGACTACGTGCACGACGCCGGTTTCGAGGTCGCGCACGTGGATGTGCGGCCGGCCGACGGCATCCTGGAGCGGCCCTACGACGTGATCACGATCGGCGACGCGATCCACGACGACGCCGGCGCGGAGTTCCTGGCCCACTGGCGCCGGGAGCTCGGGCTGGAGTGACGCGGCGCGGGCCCTCCGCCTAGGCTGGCGGTGGCCGCACTGCGACGACGCGTGCGGCATCGGGAGGCATCATGAGCGCCGCGTTCGTCTACGACGCCGTCCGCACGCCCTTCGGCCGCTACGGCAAGGCGCTGGCCGGGGTCCGGCCGGACGACCTGGCCGCCTCCACCCTGCGCGCGCTGCTCGACCGGCATCCCGCGCTCGATCCGGCGGCGATCGACGACGTCGTGCTCGGGGACGCCAACCAGGCGGGCGAGGACAAGCGGATCGTGGCGCGGATGGCCGTGCTGCTCGCCGGCCTGCCGGTGACCGTGCCCGGCGTGACCGTGAACCGGCTCTGCGGCTCCGGGGTGGAGGCCGTGGTGCAGGCGAGCCGCGCCGTCGAGACGGGCGACGCCTCCCTCGTCGTCGCGGGCGGGGTGGAGTCGATGAGCCGCGCGCCGTGGGTGTTG
>JAEWDJ010000163.1 GCA_023390155.1 Actinomycetes bacterium
GGCGTCCTCATCGCTGCGACGACGACGGCGCCTCCGTTGGGAATCGCGGTGGGGGTCGTCGCCACGGCGGCAGCAGCCGGCGATGCAGCGAGTTTCGCCTGGGAACTGTGGGTGCCCCTCGACGTGCGCGAAGCGATCGATTCGTTCCTCATCAGCCCTGCACCGCTCTTCGCCCGATGAAAGGAACCACTCGATCCACCCGATCGTCGGGGGCACGCCTATTTCGACCGCGAGTACTCGCCCACGGCACGAGCGCCATTCGACTGCGTCCCACGGCCTATAACCCGCGTCTATTCAACGGATTGTTCGTCACGGTGGCAGCCCTGTACATGGTGCTCGCCTTCGTCGCCGAACCAATCTGGGTGCGCCCAGTCATGCTCGTGTCGGCAGTCACGATCGTGCTACTCGGATTAGGCATGCGCGGCGTCATGGAGTCTGTGAGCGATGGCCTCGCGAGGGTCGAAGCGGTGCATGATGGCCTTCGTCTCGTTCCGAGCCGCATGGTCACAATCGCTCCGTGGATCGCGGGCGCACTGCTGCTGTCCCCACTGGTCTCTGCGTTGATCGTCTGGCCGCACGACGTACCGCTTCCTCCCCTTTTCTCCCTCCGCCGCTGGGCCCCCGTCGTCTTCGCCGGCTTCGGCCTCTTCATCCTCGGCCGCGAAATCCTCCGCCTCCGCACCCCCCGCGGCCTCCTCCTCACCCCCGCCGGCCTCACCGGCATCCGCGGTGCGCGCCACCTCGACCTCGCCTGGGACGACGTGCTGGGCGTGGGCGTGGTCGACGCCAAGCGGGCCTTCCTGGGGATCCGCACGGCCGCCGGCCTCGTGAAGGTCGAGCCGTATGCGATCGGGTCGGATCCGAACGTGGTGGCGCCGATCGTGCGGCACTACCTGAACCACCCGGAGGACCGGCACCTGCTCGGCGACCCGGTGGCCGCGATCCGGCGCGTGGAGGAGGCGGCGGCGCACCCCTGACCGCGTACCATTGACCGGTCATGCAATGCTCCTACTTCGATGCCGGTGTCTGCCGGTCGTGCACGCTCATGGGGGTGCCGTACGGCGAGCAGTTGGCGGGCAAGGATCGGGCGGCGCGGGAGCTGCTCGCGCCCTACGGCGACGCGGCGTGGCTGCCGCCGGTGGCGAGCGCCGAGGCCGGGTATCGCAACAAGGCGAAGATGGTGGTCGGCGGCACGGTGGAGGCGCCGACGATCGGGATCCTGGACGAGCGGGGACGCGGGGTCGATCTGCAGGGCTGCGGGATCTGCGCGCCGGGGGTGCGGGCGGCGCTGCCGGTGCTGGCGCGCTTCGTGACGCGGGCGCGGCTCGTGCCGTACAGCGTGCCGGAGCGGCGGGGAGACCTGAAGTACGTGCTGGTGACGCTCTCGCCCGACGACGAGCTGATGATCCGGTTCGTGCTGCGGGAGGAGTCGGCGGTGGCGCGCATTCGCCGCGAGCTGGGCTGGCTGCTCGGGGAGTTGCCGAACGCGCGCGTCGTGTCGGCGAACCTCCAACCCGAGCACAAGGCCGTGGTCGAGGGCGACCGGGAGATCGTGCTGACGCCGGACTCCTCGCTGGTCATGCGGGTCGGCGGGGTGGGCCTGCGGTTGCGGCCGCAGAGCTTCTTCCAGACGAACACGGCGGTGGCCGAGCAGCTGTACGGCCAGGTGAGCAGCTGGGTGGACGAGGTGGCGCCGGCGAGCGTCTGGGACCTCTACTGCGGTGTCGGCGGTTTCGCGCTGCACTGCGCGGCGCCGGGACGGCGGGTGGTAGGCGTGGAGACCAGCGCGGAGGCGGTGAAGAGCGCGCGGTCGACGGCGGCCGCGGCGGGGCTGCCGCAGCTGGTGTTCCGCACGCAGGACGCGACCGCGTTCGCACTCGGCGCGAAGGCGGCGCCCGAGCTGGTGATCGTCAACCCGCCGCGGCGCGGGATCGGCGCCGAGCTCTCCGGCTGGCTGGAGGGCTCCGGCGTGCAGCACGTCGTCTACTCGAGCTGCAACCCGAAGAGCCTCGCCACGGACCTGGCCCGGATGCCGTCGTACCGCATCCGGACCGGCCGTGTGCTCGACATGTTCCCGCAGACCGGGCACCTCGAGGTGGCGGTGCTGCTGGAGCGCGTCTGACGCGCCCCAGCGGCGTGACCTCCTGCTAGCGCACGGCTACTAGCTCGCGACGGACTCCGACCGCTTCGGGAGCACCCAGCCCGGGCGCGCGAAGTGGCAGGTGTAGCCCCACGGGATGCGCTCCAGGTAGTCCTGGTGCTCGGGCTCCGCCTCCCAGAACGGGCCGGCGGCGTCCACCTCGGTGACGACCTTGCCCGGCCAGAGGCCCGATGCGTCGACGTCGGCGATGGTGTCCTCGGCGACGCGACGCTGCTCGTCATCGGTGTAGTAGATCGCCGAGCGGTAGCTGGTGCCGACGTCGTTGCCCTGGCGGTTCTTCGTCGACGGATCGTGGATCTGGAAGAAGAACTCGAGCAGCTCGCGATACGAGGTCTTCGCCGGGTCGTACTCGATCTCGATGGCCTCCGCGTGCGAGCCGTGATTGCGGTAGGTGGCGTTCGGCACGTCGCCGCCGGTGTACCCGACGCGGGTGCCCACGACGCCCTGGCGCTTGCGGATCAGGTCCTGCATGCCCCAGAAGCAGCCTCCGGCGAGGATCGCCTTCTCTGTCGTCATTCGTGTCTCTCCTTGTTCTCGGTGTTACTTCTGGAACAGCTCGCGGTAGGCGCCGTAGCCCTGCTCCTCCAGCTCGGCGAGCGGGACGAAGCGGAGCGCGGCGGAGTTGATGCAGTAGCGCATCCCGCCGTCGGCGACCGGACCGTCGTCGAACAGGTGGCCGAGGTGGCTGTCGCCGTGCTCGGACCGGACCTCGGTGCGGATCATCCCGTACGTGCGGTCGGTGTTCTCGACGATGTTGTGCGCGTCGATCGGGCGGGTGAAGCTCGGCCAGCCCGATCCGCTGTCGTACTTGTCGGTGGACGAGAAGAGCGGCTCCCCCGACACGACGTCGACGTAGATGCCCTGCTCGTGATTGTCCCAGAACTCGTTGAAGAACGCCGGCTCGGTGGCCGACTCCTGGGTGACGGCGTACTGCCGCTTGGTGAGGCGCCCGATCGCGTCCTCGCTCTTGGCGTAGCGCGGTGTCACGTTCTCCTGTGTCACGTTTCCTCCTCGGGTGGGCCGCCGGCTGCGACCCGCACTGAGGAGAACAGCGGGGAGGCCCGGTTAGGTCCCACCGATGCTGAGACTTCGCTGTGAGCGGCGGAGGGCCGCAGGACGCGGGGGCAGGGTCTGGACGCTGCCCGACGCGCGGGCCTAACCTGAGCGCGTTCTGCGCACGGCACCCCTCATCCATCGCTCCACCCCACGATCGAAAAGGAACGACCATGCCACTTCCCACCATCGCGCTCGTCCACGGGGCGTGGGCCGACGCCTCCAGCTGGAACCCGGTCATCACCGCGCTGCGCGAACGCGACTTCCCGGTGATCACCGTGCCGAACCTCCTCCGCGGCATCCCCGGCGACGCGGCGTACGTCGCGGCCGCCGTGCAGCAGCGCACCAGCGGCCCGGTCGTGCTCGCGGGCCACTCCTACGGCGGTGCGGTCATCAGCGGCGCGGGCCTCACCGCCGGAGACGTCCGCGCCCTCGTCTACATCGACGCGTTCGTGCCCGACGAGGGAGAGAACGTGGTCGGGCTGCTCGGCGGCTCGGGATCGGCGCTCGACGTCGCCGACCCCACTCCCCTGTTCGAGGTCGTCGGCTACCCGGGAGCGCCGGAGGGCGACGCGGACGCCTACCTGAAGCTCTCCACGGTGCACGAGCACTTCGCGCAGGATCTGCCCGCGCCGCTGCGCGAGCTGGTCTTCGCGGTGCAGCGTCCGATCGCGCTGGCCGCCAACGTCATCCCGGCGCTCGCCCCGGCCTGGCAGAGCATCCCGAGCTGGGCGCTCGTCGGCACCGAGGACCGCATCATCCCGCCCGCGCTCCAGCGCCGGATGGCCGAACGCGCCGGGGCGACCATCGTGGAGACGCCGGCCGGGCACGTCTCGATGCTCGCGGCACCCGACGTCGTCACGGGCGTGATCGTGGCCGCCGCCGAGTCGATCGCCTGACTGCTCCCACCGGGGCCGGTCACGGGCGCGATTCGTGCCCCGGCTCGCCGTGGGTGCGGCGCTTCTCCTTGAGCTCCGACTCGAAGAGGTGGCGCCGGCCCGCGGCCAGCCGGTCGCGCGCCTCCTGCTCGAGGCGCCGGAACGCGGCGTAATAGCCGTCGTCGTAGTCCTCGACGATCTGGAACGTCCACCGGCCCTCGATCACATTGCGTCCGACGAGCTCGCGTTCGATCCGCTCGGCCAGCTCGGCGTGCCCGGCGGCCCGCAGCTGCTCGCACGCGTCGCCGAGCGCGAAGTCCGCACGACCGGTGAGCCGGTGGAAGCCGTAGAGGTAGCCGCGCGCGTGCTCCACGACCTCCAGCGCCGCCGACAGCGAGCCGAGCGCCTCGACGGTGGCGTCGTCGAGGCCGGGCGGGCGGGTGTGGGCGTCGTCGGGACGGTCGGCGCCGTCGGGGCTGTCGAAGCTCTCGGAGCTGTCGGAGCTCTCGGACCTCTCGAAGCTCTCGGGGCCCTCGGTGCGGTCGTCGGTCATCGGTCGTCCTCCTTCGCGTGGGCGGGGGCGGGTTCGGTGTCGGCAGCGGGCTCGTCGGCGTCGTCGTGGCCCTGGATGGGGATCGACTCGGTGAACTGGGCGCCGCGCTGCTCCTTCTCGGGCGAGCCGCCGAACAGGCGGGCCTCGTCGTGCGACTGCGCCTGCGCCCGCGCGGTGGGCATCGTCGGCGCCGGAGGTTCGACCATCTCCACGCGCGTGCGCGGGAGCGCCGCCGGCGAGTAGCGCTGCATCCAGTCGACCAGGCGCTCCCGCACCAGGCAGCGCAGGTCGAAGAGGGTCGGGGCGTCCTTCGCGGTCACCAGGATGCGCACCCGTACCCAGCCGGCGACGGCGTCGGTCACCTGGAGCACTCCCGTGCGACCGTCCCACAGGTCGGTCGTCGCGAGGATGCGGTTCAGCTCGGCGCGCATCCCGCCCGGCGAGACGCGCCAGTCGAGGTCGAACTCGACCGAGCCGAGCAGCTCGCTGTGCTGCCGCGTCCAGTTCTCGAACGGCTTCGTCGTGAAGTACGTCGAGGGCAGCACGAGGCGGCGGTCGTCCCAGACGTGGACGACCACGTACGTGAGGGTGATCTCCTCGATGGTCCCCCACTGCTCCTCCACGACGACGACGTCGTCGATCCGGATGGCGTCGCTGAAGGCGAGCTGGATGCCGGCGAACAGGTTGGCGAGGCTCGACTGCGCCGCCACACCGGCGATGATGCCGATCACGCCGGCCGAGGCCAGGATGCTCGCCCCGGCGGCCTGCAGGGCGGGGAAGGTGAGCAGCACGGCCCCCACGCCGATCACGACCGCGGCCACCACGGTGAGGCGGCGCAGGATGAGCACCTGGGTGCGCACCTTGCGCGCGTACCGGTTGTCCGGGACGTCCAGCCGGTAGCGCGCGAGCCCCAGATCCTCGACGAAGACCACGAGCGCCGCCGCGAACCACACGCCCGTCACGATCGCGAGGATCAGCATGGTGTGGTGGATGCCGCTCCGCCAACCGGAGGGCACGTCGGGCGGCAGCGACACCGTGAGCGCGATCCACAGCGCCACGACGAGCAGGAACAGCCGGAACGGCACGCGCGCGTTCCGGATGAGCAGTTCGGGCCAGGTGCGGCGCCGGGCCACGGCGCGCAGGACGGCGCCGACGATCGCCGTCACGACGACGGCGAGCACGACGGCGACGACGCAGGCGACCGCGAGCCCGGGCCAGGTTCGGAGGGCGGACACGACGGTGCAGACTCCTTCGGGTCGGAACGGGGGTGCCGTGGAGTGTACGCCCGCGCCGCGCTACGCTGAGGGCTTCGGGGGGAATCATCTGCACTGGTCGGCGACGAAGCGGGAGACAGGCATGGCAGCGACACGGACGCTCTTCATCGGCGGCACAGGGGTCATCAGCTCCGCGTGCGTCGCGGAGGCGCTGGCGGCGGGGCACGAGGTCACGGTGGTCAACCGCGGTTCGAGCGCGTCGCGCCCGCTGCCGGAGGGCGTGGAGGTGCTGCACGCCGACATCCGGGATCCGGAGAGCGTGCACGCGGCGCTGGGGGAACGCAGCTTCGACGTCGCCGCCGAGTTCCTGGCCTTCACGCCGGAGCACATCCGCACCGACTTCGACCTGTTCGAGGGCCGGGTCGGGCAGTTCGTGTTCATCAGCTCGGCGTCCGCGTACCAGACGCCGCCGTCCCGGCTTCCGGTGACCGAGTCGACGCCGCTCCGCAACCCGTTCTGGCAGTACTCGCGCGACAAGATCGCGTGCGAGGACCTGCTGGTGGAGGCGTACCGGGAGCGGGCCTTCCCCGTCACGATCGTGCGGCCCTCGCACACCTACGACCGCACGATGATCCCGACCATGGGGCACTGGACCGACCTCGAGCGGATGCGCCGCGGCGCGCCCGTCGTGGTGCACGGCGACGGCACGAGCCGGTGGACGATCACGCACAACACGGACTTCGCCGTGGCCTTCACCGGCCTGCTCGGGCTGCCGGAGGCGGTCGGCGACACGTTCCACATCACGGGTGACGAGGCGCCCACCTGGGACCGCATCTACTGCGACCTGGCGGAGGCCCTCGGTGTGGAGGCCGACCTGGTGCACGTGGCGAGCGAGTCCATCGCCGCGGTGGTGCCGGATCTCGGGCCGGGGCTGCTGGGCGACAAGGCCCACTCCATGCAGTTCGACAACGGCAAGGTGCGGGCGCTGGTCCCCGCCTTCCAGCAGCGCGTGCCGTTCGCGCGCGGCGCGGGCGAGATCGTCGAGTGGTACCTGGCCGACCCCGCACGGCAGCGCGTCGACCCGGATCTCGACGCCGCGTTCGACCGCCTGGTCGACCACGCGCGCGCGTTCGGCTGACCCGCCGGCCCGCTGACCGCGCGGTCGGTTCGGGTCACTTGGAGTAGCCGGAGCCGTCGCCTCCCGTCGTCGCGGCGGCGCCGATCCGCATGCCGTCCGGGCTCACCGCCCACCAGATGCCGCCGACGCCCTGCCCGGTCGTGTCGCCGGCCGAGGAGTCGCCGGCGAACGTGTAGAGCGGCCAGCCGTCCAGGGTGACCTGCGTGCCGCCGTCGACGCCGGTGATGGTGCCGACCGTGCCGGAGACGCCGGTCACGGCGGGTTTCGCCGAGTCGGTCTCGACGGCGGGCCACTGCGCCGCGCACGCGCCGGAGCAGGAGCTCGTGCCCGCGTCCTGCGTGTCCTTGTCGAAGACGTAGACGGTGAGGCCCTTGCCGTCGACGACGACGGTGCCGAGCGAGGTGTTCCCGGTCGCGAGGACGGCGGTGGCGGCCGTTCCGGAGGCCGGGGTCGAGGTGCTCCCGGTGGTGGAGCCGGACATCCCGTACCCGGAGGTCCCCGCTCCCCCGGACGAGCAGCCGGCGAGGGCCAGGGCGGCCGCGGCGGCGGTGGCGGCGAGCAGGGCGGTGATTCGCGTTCTCATGATGTTCCCTTCCATGGGGGAAACGAGAGCGGGGCCGCCTGCGGTTCATCGCGCGGCCGACGGGCTCCCCGTCACCAGGGCGTGAGCGCCACCCCCGCCGAGAACGCCGTGACGGCGGCGCCGCCCAGGCCGACCAGCAGCGCCGCGAGGGCGAGCCAGGCGATCGTCGATTCGCGCGCCTTGCGGAGGGTGAGGACGACGGCCGCCACGGCGAAGCCGGCGAGGAGCGCCAGGGTGGTGATGGCGGGTGCGTCCCGCTGGCGCGGCGAGCAGTCGGACGGGTAGACCGCCGCGCAGACGGAGGGCAGGCTCCAGGCGCCGACGACGGCGACCACGCAGACGAGCCACACGGCGCCGAAGGCCAGGACGGAGCGCAGGGTGTCGCTCATCCGCACCTCCTCCCCGTCGAGTTGCCGTCGACTCTAGCGACGAAACAGAGGCTTTACTATTAAGAAACTTTCCTGATACATTCGCGGCAGATGATCGTTCCGACGAGGGGATGAGGATGGCCGAGAGACCTGTCCGCGGCACGCCGGCCTGGCTGCGCGAGACCAACGACCGCACGGCGCTCTCGCTGCTGCTCGAGCACGGGGTGCTCACCCGCAGCCGCATCGGGGAGCTCTCCGGCCTGTCGAAGCCGACCGCGGCCCAGATGGTGTCCCGCCTCGAGACCGCCGGCCTCATCCACGTCGTCGGAGAGGTCTCCGGAGGCCGCGGACCGAACGCCGCGAGCTACGCCGTTCGCACCGACCGGATGCT